>DKGN01000006.1 GCA_002453275.1 Caryophanales bacterium UBA6769 | reverse complement strand
TGTTTTAGCTGGAATGATTTGAGCTAAATCTTCATATTTCACTTCATTTAATATTTGAATTTCGGTCTGAAAGGATTCCCGTAAACGTTCTAATGTTTTTGGCCCAATGCCGGGAAAATATTCTAACGGTACCTGCTCAATGTATTGAGGACGTTTCTGTTTCGTTGTCGAAGTTTTTAATTGTTGTAAACGTTCATAAACTCCTGTTGTCCACCTTTCATTGCCACAGTTTGTACATGCTTTCTCATCTTTCTCTCGATGTTTGTAACATTTTTGGCATGTCGTTCGATAATATTTTCCAAGTTTCGGATCAAGTCCATAATTACGTTGGATATACCGGCCTTCTTCATTTAATAACGCAAGCTGAAACTCTCGAAATGATGGATGTTGCATTCTAATCTGTTGATATTCCCGTGCAATTTTA
Organism: Caryophanales bacterium UBA6769; assembly: GCA_002453275.1. GTDB lineage: Bacteria > Bacillota > Bacilli > Bacillales > UBA6769 > Pueribacillus. Next base: position 8,000 of record DKGN01000006.1, on the reverse strand, counting down.
GCTAATGAATGGGCATCTGAGTTTGTTAAATACGTATAAGTATGTAATTCCTTTATTTGGTCTGCCATCTCTGTATTTGAGCTTAAACCAAGTTCGATCGCGTCGATTTGATTAGGCTCGAAGACTTCAGTTAAAGACGTTAACACTCCTTTTCCATAAAGGCTTTTAAATGGAGTGAACACGTGAGCTGGGATAAATAGACCGTCAAGTTGTTTCACAATTTTTTGTAGTGATTTTGCAGACTCATAAATTCTTTGAGAGCTTAAATTTACATTTGTCATCCGATTTGTCAGCCACTGGCTAAACGATTTCATTTTACTAACCGTTGGGAAAAAGACTAAGACATGAATGGGGCCATGGCAATTTTCATCATATATTTCAAGCTCAGAGCCTAATAAGACAGTGAGCCCATCAAAACGGATGCCTCCATCCTCAAGTTCCTCACAAATACCTAACTCTAATTTATCTTCAAATTCTTGAATAATCTCTGGCACATGACAATCAATGATACCAATTAAATCCAAGCCCTTTACTTGTGTAGCTGTATAAACAATATTTTCGATCGTAAGCGACTTCGCTCCAGTTATCTTAACCGGTTTATTTGTCAATGTTCGTCCGACGTGGATGTGTAAATCAGCAAAGTACGCTTTCATAGTAATTGTAAATATAGAACAGCATAAGCCGTTTTCGCATCGATGATTTCTTGATTATTCACTAGTTGTTGAGCTTCTTCAAGTGTCAGCTCGATGACATCAAGAAATTCATCGTCATCCATATGCTGTTTTCCTTTCGTTAGTTCAGTCGCTTTATATAAATGAATAATTTCATCTGCGAAACCTGGTGAAGTATAAAATGAAATAATATGTTCAATGTTGTTACACGAATAACCTGTTTCTTCTTTTAATTCACGCTTAGCTGTTTCGAGTGGTTCTTCATCCTTTTCAAGCTTTCCTGCAGGTATTTCTACGATGGTTCGCTCTAATGGTTTGCGAAATTGCCTAACAAATACGTACTTCCCTTCGTCTGTTTGAGCGATTACAGCAACTGCACCTGAATGACGCACTACCTCCCGCATCCCTTCATTTCCGTTTGGAAGTCGTACTTTTTCTAATGTTACATCGATGATTCTACCTTCATATATCGTTTCTACTTCGATTGTTTTTTCTTTTAAATGAAACATTACATTCACTCCTTGTACTATTAGGCACTCTGAATACATAAATTTTAACATAGTCGAAATCTAAGGAGTGCACATATGAAAATTTATATTAAAGAAAATGGGATAACGTTTGTTGGTAAGGCTTGGGAAATAAAATATATGCTGAAAAAGTATATGAAAAAGTTTCATACAATTGAAGAGTGGATTCAATCTTATTCGAATTTAAAATAAACAATCTGATATACTCGATTCAAAGCAAATCTTGCTTTGATAGGAGGCATAACAAATGATAAATAAGCGGAAAATCGGACCCTCTGATCTTTATGCAAGTGAGTTAGGGTTAGGAACGATGTCATTCAAATCGAAAGCAGACACGAAAGCTATTATCCAGTATGCTCTAGAACATGGGATTAATTTCATTGATACTGCCGATTTATATTCCTTTGGTGAAATTGAAGAATGGATTGGAGATGCGATCAAGTCAAATCGTGAACGTTTTATTTTAGCGACAAAAGGTGGGAATCGCTGGGAAAATGGTGAAACTAGTTGGACATGGGATCCATCAAAAGCGTATATAAAAGAAGCTGTCAAACAAAGCTTAAAAAGATTAAAAACAGAGTATATCGATTTATATCAATTGCACGGTGGAACTATAGAGGATCCGATTGAAGAAACAATTGAAGCGTTCGAAGAATTGAAGAATGAAGGCTTAATAAGACATTATGGGATATCCTCTATTCGACCTAATGTCATTAAAAAATACATATCACTTTCAAATATTGTAAGCGTCATGGTTCCTTATAGTTTATTAGATCGAAGAGCTGAAGAATTGCTACCGCTTTTTCAAGAAAATGAGATTAGCGTCATTGCTCGAGGTCCACTTGCAAAGGGAGCATTGACCGCCGAGACCGCCGAGAAAACCCCTGCTGACGGAGTGCTAAATTATTCAAAGTCAGACGTGTTAAACTTGAATGAAAAAATAAAAACATTCAACAGTCGCTCCATAACGGAAGTCGCTCTACAATTTCCCTTAACTGAGCCATCCGTTGCATCGGTCATACCAGGCGCAAGCTCGCTTGCCCAATTAAAAATGAATATCAAAGCAGCAATGAGAGAACCATTATCCCAAGAAGAAATCAATAAGCTTAAAGGTTGGACGAAAAAAGAGAAATTTACTCAACATCGTGAATAACGGGAAGAAAATGCTCCTCTCACTAGCGAGAGGAGCATTTCTGTTCATTCACTTAATATATTTTTTCGCTTGATTGTTTTTATGTGTTCTTAATTCGCTCCAAATGACCTCGCTCGCATTCATCTGATAACTTGTTAGCCCAATGAGTTCGGGTGGTAAGTATTGTGGTCCACTTGGCCATGTATGTCCTCCACCTTCAACTGTATATAGGACAAGCTTTGTACCGTGTTTTCCACCTAGATAAGCTTCCCTACGAACATAATAGAAAAAGGTTCGTTCAAAGCCTTGAAAAACTATCGTATCACTCTCTAATTGTGCTTCTTGTTCGACCGCCAACGCCCTTGATGTGAGTGAAGCGTCAATAATAACGAACATTATAAAAAGTCCACTTTTCCACTATATTTTAACAATATTCCTAATTATTCAAATAGACTAAAAGATAGATGACTGAAGATAGATTCGTGCAAATCTTACTACCTTTCATCACTTGTAAACAGGGAGTTTAGAAAAAGAAAAAACTAAGAGAAATTGCAATTCTCTTAGTCTTTTGCTTAAATTTAATTCATATTTTCAATAATCATTGCAATGCCTTGACCTCCGCCGATGCAAAGGCTTGCTAGTCCATACTGTTTTTCTTGTCTTCTTAATTCATATGCTAATGTTAGCAATACACGTGTACCGCTCGCTCCAATTGGATGACCGAGTGCAATCGCTCCACCGTTCACATTTGTTTTTTCTCGATCGAGACCGAGTTCTTTTTCAACTGCGATATATTGTGAGGCAAATGCTTCGTTAATTTCAACTAAATCGATATCCCCGATTGCTAGATTTGCTCTCTCTAGAGCCATTTGTGATGCTGGAACAGGGCCAATTCCCATAATTGATGGATCGACACCAGCGATACCCCATGAAACAATTTTTGCTATTGGTTTTTTACCATTTAAAGAATTATTGTTAGCGAGTATGACAGAGGCAGATCCGTCATTAATGCCAGATGCATTTCCAGCTGTTACAGTTCCATCCTTCATAAACGCTGGTCTTAAATTTGATAATGATTCAACGGTCGTGTCTACTTTAATGTGTTCGTCCTTATCAACGAGGACAGATCCCCTGCGTGATGTAACTTCGACTCCTACAATTTCTTCTGCAAATTTATCCCTTGCAGCTTCTGCTCTCTCATGACTTAGTGCTGCATATTCGTCTTGGGCTTCTCTAGAAAGACTGTATTTTTCGGCTAAGTTTTCTGCTGTTACACCCATTCCACAACGGATATATTCATCAGTCAATGAGCTTTGGAGCATATCTTCTAATTGAAGTGCTCCTAGCTTCACACCTGCAAAACGACTTTTAAAATCTGCGTGAGGAGCCTGTGTCATATTTTCTGTACCACCTGCTAAGGCTATTTCCGCTTCACCAAGCTTAATGCTTTGAGCAGCAGAGACTACAGCTTGCAAGCCAGATCCACATAAACGATTTACCGCCATCGCGGGTGTTTCAATTGGGATGCCAGCCCCTAAGGCAACATGTCTCGGAACATAGGCCGCATTCGTACTTGAATGAATAACGTTTCCATAAACGACTTGTCCAATTTGAGCAGGGTCAACATTCGCTCGCTTCATCGCTTCTACTGCCGTTGTTTTTCCAAGTTCAGTTGCTGAAACATTTTTGAACGCCTGACCAAAACTACCAAACGCTGTTCTTGCACCTTCTAAAATAAATACGTCTTTCAAACCGTTCCCCCACTTTCTTCATCCACATATAATGTCTCCTTTTTCATTATAGGAAAGGAAGTCCTGAACGTCTAGCGAAATTACAATACTGTTCATAATTAGGATAGCTTGGACATAAAATGAAGTGAGTTTTGAGGGGGAACGAGATAATGAGAATGGAACTCTATAAATATACTTTGTTAACAATTGGAGCAATTATTCAAGGGGTCTCAATGGCCCTTTTTCTTTTTCCACACGGAATTCCCTCTGGCGGTGCAGCAGGTATTGCTATTTTATTAAATTATTGGATCGATATTCCACTCGGCGCTGCATTATGGCTAGCGAATTTTACCCTTTTGTCATTAGCTATTTATTGGTTTGGGTATCGCTGGACACTTCGCACGACGTACTCTGTAACTGTAACATCTTACACTGTTCATTTCTTAGAACTTTACGTTCATCTTCCCCATATTAATCTATTGTTTGATTTAATTCTCGGTGGACTCGTATTTGGTATAGGAGTTGGCATTTTAATCCGGTTTGGCGCTTCAAGTGGTGGCATGGTCATTCCATCGCTCATAATTGCCTCTATTAAAAAAGTCTCACCTGGAAAAGTAATGTTCTGGTTAAATATGACGATCTTTATTATTACTGCTTCTATTATTGAGTGGAAAATTGTTTTTTATGCTATATTTTGCCAATGGTTGTCAACACAAGTAATTGATTTCGTGTATCGCCTAAATCTTCGCTACATTTTAAATATGCTTCGAGTTTTTTAAGTTATTTTTATTGAGATTTTTACTAACGCGAGTTGATTATTTTCAATCTCGATTCGATTCATATTTTGTATGTTGCCAATTTCTGAGATTGATAAAAGAGCCCGGGTCCAACTCCCGTGTCCGAAAATCAAAATTTTTTTTGCTTGGGCATATTTTTGGATAAAGGCAAGGACTCGATTTTGAAACTGAAGAAGAGATTCACCCAAATTCATCTGCAGTGGTGACGATAACCATTTATCATCGTATTTTTTTTCAAGTTCGGTCTTTAATTTTCCCTCAAATGATCCGAAGTCTAGTTCATTAAGTAACGGCTCGCTCGTTACGTTTGGATACCCATAAAGATTTGCTGTTTGTTGCGTTCGTTTAAGTTCGCTTGAAAATACATAATCAAATGGCTTCAAATTTTCTAAATGCATGTTATTCTCTTTTATCTGAAGCCAAGTTTGATCGGAAATAGGAAGGGAGATCGGAATATCTCTTCTCCCTTGTAAATAGCCTTTGTCGTTCCAGGCTGTCGGCAAATGCCTTATAATTGCAATGTCCATTTCCTTTCCTCCAAGAAGAATGTTTCTGCCCGTAACCCGAGTCGTTGGGCTTCTAATAATAAAACATCGTCTAACTTCACGTTTCCTAAATTTACGTTTGGCCCGAATGAGTTAATAAAATACATTTGGCTTTTGGCAGTTGGTGCTTCAAAAATAATTTTGTCATGCCCAATCCTACGTGACATCGTGTCAATAAGTTCTTGTTTTATTTCCCCATTTTCTTCGTAAATTCCAGCAGTGCCCGAATCTCTCCCTTCTGCAATGACGTATTCACAGCCTGCATTGATTAATGCGGTCATTTCGAATTCCCACTCGTTATCGGTCATTTCTTTTGTTGTGTCTTTTGAACCGACCTCACCAATCACCTTAAAATTTTGTCTACACTTTTCTACTACATGTAACCGACTTTCAATTGGAATGTTTAAAACACCAGTTGAAACTTCAAGCCAATCTATGTTTAAATTCTCTAAGTAAAGCAAGTAATGATCTAATTTGTTTTGATAATAAACTTTTTCAAACAATGTACCTCCAAAATATGGTTGAATGTCATATTGCTTGTATATGTTAATTTTCTCCTTAATGTTTGGTGAAATATAACCCGTGCCGACCCCAAGTTTTGCAAAGTCAATAAAATCTGAATAATCCTCTAAAATATGTGTTAGCTCACCAATCGTTACCCCAAAATCAACAATAGAAGTTAAACCATGCCTTCTTTTTTTGGATGTTCGTTCAGGAAGTTTTAATATCGTCATTAGGTAAACGCCTCCTTCATGTCACATCAACATCTTATTCATTTCAGACTGAAGGGTGATTTTGAATAGTTCAAAGCTGTAGAGACAAAATAAGAGCATCTTTTACTTCCTAAAAGGAGTGCCGGCAAGTGTCAAAAGAAAATAATTCAGTGATGACGATCGTTGCAATTGGCTCAATTCCACTCATCTTAGTGCTCGGAAACTCTATGTTAATCCCTGTGTTGCCTAAAATGAAACAAGAATTAGATATTTCACAATTTCAAGTAAGCTTAACGATTTCACTTTTTTCGATTGCTGCCGCTGTCTCTATTCCGATCCTTGGTTATTTATCAGATCGTTTCACACGAAAGGCTGTCATTATCCCGGCCCTCATCTTATATGGCTTTGGCGGATTATTAGCTGGAGCGGCTTCAGCATGGTTTTCTGATGCTTATTTTTGGATTATGGCAGGGAGGATTATGCAAGGCATTGGAGCGGCTGGAACCGCCCCTTTAGCTATGGCGTTAACCGGTGATTTGTTTAAAGGAGGAAAAGAAAGTAAAGTGCTTGGCATCGTTGAGGCATCTAATGGGCTTGGAAAAGTCGTTTCGCCAATTATTGGCTCATTGTTAGCTTTATTAATTTGGTATTCTGTCTTCTTTGCCTTTCCTGTCTTTTGTCTTATTTCCATTTTATTAACAGCTTTCTTTGTGAAAGAAAAGAAGAAAAAAGAAGAGCCTATGAAGATTGGGCAATATATGACGGGGTTGCTATCCGTATTTAAAAATGAAGGACGTTGGTTACTTACAACCTATTTAGCCGGTGCCACATGTTTATTTACACTTTTCGGTATTCTTTTTTATTTATCAGATATTTTAGAAACAGACCATGACATGAAAGGAGTAATGAAAGGACTCATTTTAGCTATTCCCCTTTTGTTCATGACGACAACAGCTTATATTACTGGTAGCAAAATAAAAAAGAAGATGAAATTAATGAAGAATTTAATCATTATCGGGCTTATGTTTATGACTATCTCCTTCGCTACGTTAGTCTTTTTCAAAAAGCTTATTCCGTTTATCGCTATTCTTGCCTTAAGTAGTATAGGGACAGGTCTAGCATTACCTTGTATTAATAGCTTTATAACTGGATCGGTCGGCAAAGAAAGACGTGGCTTCGTAACGTCGTTATATGGCTCAGTAAGGTTTTTAGGTGTCGCAGCAGGGCCTCCTCTCTATGGATGGATGATGGATTGGTCGAGAACGGGAATGTTTTTGCTCACTGCTGGATTAACCGCTATTGTTGCTTTGCTCGTTATGCTGTTAATTAGAGTTAAAAAGGATAAATCGGAAGAGCAAGCAACAAATTCACTTTTCACCAAATTGCAGTTCGATGCAGAATAATAAGGAGGTTATTCTTTTGGAGATCTATTTCTCACCAGAGCTCATGAGTGATAAAAACCAAATTTTAAATATAGTTAACGACAAGCAAGAAGCTGTAGGTCTTCTTTCTTTCATCTTAGAGGAGAAGAAAATATATATTTTTGGGAATTTAGAGGAAATTGGAGTGCGAGAAGATTTTAAAGATCTAATCAAGCCCTACATTCACGGGTTAACAAAAAGCAAGCCTGATTTAGACGTGTTTTCTTATATTACAACTGGCGGTGAAATGCTTGATTTAAATAAAGATAAGCAAGAAGAATAGCTTCTTGCTTATCGGAAATAAACAGAACTTTACGTTAAAAAATATTCTATTTGAGATTCATTCCTACTCACTGGTGAAATCTCATGTCTTGAGATCATTAAATCTAGAATCCCTATTGTTTCAGACATCGTTAAGTACGTTGCCCGATCATACGCATTCGGAAACAGACGCTTGCTAATTT
>DKGN01000017.1 GCA_002453275.1 Caryophanales bacterium UBA6769 | reverse complement strand
TAAACTCACTTACTTCTTTACGGTTTGAAATCATAAGTGATCCTTGTAAATCACCATAAATCGGATGTTCAACTGTGACGTCTTGGATCGTTACACCATGATCAACGAGAATTTCTAATTCTTGACGTGTGTTTTCAGGTGTATGCTTTACGGCGATTACCCATTGATAGGCTGGGGTATTAAGCTCTTGCTGTATATATAAATATCCTTTTGCAGTAGCGATAATCGGTTCATTTTGCGCTTTTAACAATGAGACATCTTGAACAATCACTTGCCTTGAAACATTTGTCTTTGTCGCAAGTGAACTGCCAGTAATCGGAGCCTCACTTTCTTTCAACCATTTTAAAATAAGCTCCCGTCGTTTATCACCTAAGATTTTTCCACCTTCATTTTTCATTTCAATCAACCCCAGTTTTTCTATAAGTATTCTTTCTATATTATACATGAAAAAATCTAAGAATTCCTATTCGCTCAAATGAAAGGTCATGATCGGATTAGCAATTGCATATATTTTTGTGAGCTCATTAGTAGCACTTAGCCCATCCGCTCATATACTGTAGAGACTTTTTTTATAGGAGGGAATATAATTTGAGAATTCACATTGTGCAAAAAGGAGATACTTTGTGGAAAATAGCAAATAGATATAATGTTGATTTCGAACATCTTTTAAGTATGAATACCCATTTAGGTGATCCAAATATGATCATGCCCGGAATGAAGGTGAAGGTACCTACTGGAAATATGTCTGGGAAAAAGCAAAAGAAAGAAATGCCGATGAAGGAAGCTCCAATTAAAGAAAAGCCGATAAAAGAATCCCCAAAAGAAGTTCCAGTTCCATTGCCACTCCCTATGCCAGAATTACCCCAGCATTTAGGTACGGATGATTGGCAAGGAATGGAACCGATGCCAGGGGCAGAGCTTCCAATGGAACAACAACCGATGATGCCACCACCACCGCCATCCATGCCGCAAATGCCAATGCCAGCACCTATGCCGATGCCACAAATGCCATACCATCCATGTGGTTGCCAACCAATGCCAAATCCATGTCAACCTATATCCTGGCCACCTCATCATCAATGGGCACCGATGCCAGCACCTATGCAGCCACAAGAAATGGGAGAATGTATGGAGGAAGAGACGGAAACTATGCCATCGTATCCGATGCATGGAATGCATCATCACCACCACCAGCCGTATCCACAAATGCCGCAACATAGTATCGGTTATCCCCATATGCCAGGACCATCGATGGCACAACCATATTACCCAATGCAGGGCAATCACGAACTGATACCTATGCAGCAACCGTATCCTCAAGCGCCATTATTTTCTAACTTTGGAGGAGGGAATCCACACGGTTACAGGGAGCATGAGCAAGATTTAGATGAAGAGGATTAAGTTAAAGAGATGAAAGGGCGATGAATGGGTCGTCCTTTTTTTGTTAAAAAGGTTTGAAGAAATAAGGGATTGGGAAAAGAATATACAATGTAAATTATACATGATACCCGCTATAAAGAGCATTAACCCACATATTATCCCGTTTTGTTTAGCTTTTAGTCATATGCTAAACTAAGGAAAAAGCAACTCGTTAACGTTAGAAAAAGAGAGGCGAAACATGATGGAAGCAAAGGTTAAATTTTTAGTCAATTGGTTACAAAAAAAAGTGAAAGAAGCGAACATGAATGGTCTGTTAGTCGGCGTAAGTGGAGGATTAGACTCAGCAGTTGTTGCTAATCTAATCAAGCTTGCTTTTCCGAATGATGCACTTGGGGTCATTCTGCCTGTTCAAAGTGTTGCAAGTGATCAAGAAGACGCGCGAGAGACTTTGGAAAAAATCAACATGGATTTTATTGAAATTGATTTATCAAGTGTACATAAGAAATTGCTCGATCAAATTAATAAAAGTTTACAGGACGAAAGTACATTCGATGCTGACAAGGTGAAAATGGGCGATGCAAACTTAAGAGCGAGGCTCCGCATGAGTACGCTGTACACAATTGCGAATAATTTTCGTTATTTAGTGTGTGGTACGGATAACGAGGCAGAATGGCATACAGGGTATTTCACAAAATATGGCGATGGAGGGGTCGATATTAATCCGCTCGTTCATCTAAAAAAATCAGAAGTACGTGAAATGGCTCGTTATTTAAACGTTCCTAATCGGATTGTGGATAAAGAACCGAGCGCGGGCTTGTGGACAGGACAGACTGATGAAGCCGAGCTTGGAACATCCTATGATGTCATTGATCGGTACTTAAGTGGACAACCTGTATCTGATGAAAGCAAACAAATTATTGAGACATTGCATAAGCAAACGGAACATAAACGAAACATACCTGCTACTCCGCCCCCATTTAACTAACTGAAAATGGTTAATCGCCTAAGTACGTGATGCACAATCTAAAGCGGGGTTATTACCTTTAACTGTAAGCATGAAGTCCCTCTTTTTTCGCCATTATATAAGGTGAAAGGGGGAATTTCAATGAAGAAAATCGCATTCACAATGTCAGCCATGATGTTAGCTGGAAGCCTTGCAGCTTGTAATACAACTAGTGACAATGCTATTAACGACAGGAATAATGACAACAAGACAAGACCAATCGGATATTATTCAGACGATAACGACAATACAAGAAGAGGCTTTTTCGGGAATCGAAATACTGATAACAACCGAGGCTTTTTCGGCACAACGAATGTAAGCGACACGAAAAACGATAATGTTAATCGCAGGCAAAGTCCTTTTATGGATGGAAATGACCAAGTGAACGATCGTAATCAAGGGCCTATCACAGATATGATGGATCGAGATGATCACGATCAGTTTGGAAATAATCCACAAAACTACAACCGCAGAGGGACATACGAAAATCGAGGGAATGTCGGACACTATGACGGGACCGATCGTAAGCTTGCCCGCACAATATCCAAACGTGTTAAAGATGTAAAAGGGATAAAAGATGCTCGTACAATTGTTTACGGAGACCAAATTATTATCGGTGTTGATACGAAAAATAAAAATAACAAAAATGTAGATAAAGAAGTACGTTCTTCCGTTCGTGACATTGTGCAAACTCGAAATGTTACGGTAGTATCGGACGATAAAATGTATGATCGGATCCGGACAGTTGATGACAATATGCAAGGCGGAAATGGAATTAATGAAGTTCAGTCTGACATCAATGGGATTTTAAATGATTTAGGTAATGCGATTTCCCGTCCTTTCCAAAA
>DKGN01000086.1:6409-7900 GCA_002453275.1 Caryophanales bacterium UBA6769 | reverse complement strand
GCAAGAAGTCGCTCGCCACATTCCGCTAGAGCGAATGTTAATTGAAACGGATTGTCCGTATCTAGCACCACACCCGTACCGTGGGAAAAGAAACGAACCAGCTTACGTTAAGCTCATCGCTGAACAAATTGCATTATTACAAAACTGCGAGTATACGGAAGTTGCTAGAAGAACAACAGACAATGCAAAAAGATTATTCGCCATAAACGGCTAAAAATAAATGTCGAACAAATGATATGACTGACGTATAACGAAAAATTCAACAAATGTTTACAAATAGACAAAAAACTTGTCGCACGATTTTCCTTTTATTCCCATTCTATTAAAGCCATAATGAGCAATAGTTTTAAGATAACGAGCTTATTAAGGGGGGGATAATCGGATACTAGAAATTAACAAGAACAGGAAAACGTGCATCATGCCCTTAATAAGGGAAGTCTCGCTTTATAGGAGGATGATGATGGAGGCAAACGGGAGTATGTATTCTCGACTGTCCAGGGGAAAGAAACTATTAATGTTTATTATGAGTATCGCTGTTTTAGGGATTATTACAGGTTTTTCAGTTAATGAAACTATGAAAACCGAAATTAATCTTTCTCTTGATGGAACGGAGACGATAGTTAAGTCTCACGGCAGTACAGTTAAAGATATATTAGAACAAGAATTAGCAAATACAGATAAGAAACTAGACGAAGAGAATGACTTTGTTGAACCAGCATTAAATACAAAAGTTGAAGATGGTATGGATATCATTTGGAGATCAGCAAAGAATGTCACATTAAACATAGACAATCAAGAAGAAACGATTGTGACAGCTCAAGAAACAGTAGAGGACGTATTATCTGAACAACGGATTATTGTGGATGAACATGTTGAGATTACACCTGGACTTTCGGCTACAGTGAAAGATAATATGACAATTACCGTCACACATGCACTTGAAATCCCTCTTGTTGTTGGTGGGGAAAAAGAAAAGGTATGGACGACAGCTGAAACAGTTGCAGAGCTTTTAAAAGAAAAAGATATTGAACTTGGTGACTTAGACCGTGTGAAGCCGGGAATAGATGAGAACATAAAGAAGGATACATCCGTTCATGTTATCCGGGTTGAGAAGAAGACCGATGTTGTGGAAGAGAATGTTGATTACAAAACAGTCACAAGAAAAGACAGTTCGATAGCGAAAGGAAAAGAAAAAGTCCTTCAAGCTGGCAAAAACGGAAAAGTAAAGAAAGAGTATGAAGTGACGCTTGAAAATGGAAAAGAAGTAAAGCGCAAGCTTCAAAAAGAAGACATACTTAAAGAAAGTCAAGATCATATCGTAGCGGTTGGAACGAAACGAGTGACAAAAAGTGTTTCCCGAAGTGCACCATCGGGTGGGAAAACGCTTTATATGGCAAGTACAGCATACACCGCAAATTGTTCAGGTTGCTCTGGAGTAACAGCAACTGGAATTAATTTAAAAGCAAACCCGAATACGAAAGTCATTGCAGT
>DKGN01000086.1:0-6255 GCA_002453275.1 Caryophanales bacterium UBA6769 | reverse complement strand
TGCTTTAGCATATTTTCAGCGAATACGAAAGTCATTGCAGTTGATCCGAATGTTATTCCACTTGGAACGAAAGTTTACGTTGACGGGTACGGGTATGCTATTGCTGGAGATACTGGTGGGGCAATTACTGGAAACAGAATTGACGTATTCTTCCCATCTAGTTCAAAAGCATACTCGTGGGGAAGCAAAACTGTGAAAGTAAAAATTTTAAATTAATGGAACACAGGGAGAAATCTTCCTGTGTTTTTCGATCCACATATGTGTATCATGCTATTATATATGATGAACAGCCGCCTAATAAAGGTGGAATTGTGGAGGCCCCAATGAAAATAAAAGAAGTTATCGTAGTAGAAGGTAAAAACGATACAGCAAAAATTAAACAAGCAGTAGAAGCGGATACGATTGAAACGAACGGTTCGGAGATTAGCCTTGAGACGCTTAAAAAAATACAAACAGCCCAATCTCGTCGCGGGGTGATCGTGTTCACCGATCCTGACTTCCCAGGAGAAAAAATTCGCGAAACGATCCGAGCGAACATTCAAGGCGTGAAACATGCATTTCTTGAAAAGGAAGTGGCAAAGGCTAAAGGAAGAAGGGGCATTGGAATTGAACATGCCTCGGTTGAAGCGATACAGCGAGCATTATCGGTAGTCCGGACTGAAAAAATTTCCGACAAAGAATATATCTCTTGGCAAACGTTAGTCCAACATAATTTTGTCGGTGGGGAACGTGCACGTCAACGAAGAGAGCAGCTTGGACATCTACTGAACATTGGCTATATGAATGCAAAGCAACTGTATAAAAGATTAAATATGTTTCAAATTACGCTGGAAGAATTTGAAGCGGCGCTTGAAAAAATGAAAGAGGTCGAACGGAATGACTAAAGAAATTGCGTCATTACAACGAACGAGGGAAATGCTTGAAAAACATGGATTTTCCTTTAAAAAAAGTCTCGGACAAAATTTTCTTATTGATGGAAATATATTAGACAAAATTGTTCAAACGGCTAACATCTCGCAAAGAACAGGTGTGATTGAAATTGGACCTGGTTTTGGTGCATTAACTGAAAAACTAGCCCAGTCTGCAGACAAGGTCGTTGCATTTGAAATTGATGATCGACTTATTCCTATTTTAAATGAAACCCTCACAAGTTATTCAAATGTGACTGTTATTCATTCAGACATATTGAAGATTAATTTATCCTCAATCATAGAAAAGCACTTTCAACAAAATCAAGAAATTATGATCGTTGCTAATTTGCCATATTACGTCACAACTCCGATTATTATGAAGCTACTTGAAGATCAATTGCCGATTCGCGGGATTGTTTGCATGGTGCAAAAAGAAGTAGCTGAGCGAATGTCAGCAGAGCCAAACTCAAAGGAATACGGCTCTCTTTCTATTGCTGTTCAATATTTTGCACAAGCGGAAACGAGCTTTCTCGTACCGAATACCGTTTTTATTCCGAAACCGAATGTTGAATCGGCTGTTATTAAACTGATGCTACACGAGGAAAAACCTGTTCACGTTATTGATGAATCGTTACTTTTTACGGTCATTCGGGCTGCCTTTGCCCAACGAAGAAAAACGATTGCGAATAATTTAGCGAACAATTTAAGTTTCCCCATTTCTAAACAGGAACTTCAAACGATCCTGTCCCAGGTAGGAATTGATCCTAGACGACGAGGGGAAACACTTTCACTTGAAGAATTTGCTTCGTTAAGCAATGCGATTAGACAGCACGAACGAAAGTGATTCATTTTTCCTTCCTTCCAAGCATATAAGTAGTAGAGGCTTCATTTGGCAAGGGGGGATTTGGGATGATTCGTGTAGGTGCAATTGTCGCAAGAAAGTCGTACCAACTTGACATTTTATTCCGCGTGCAAAGTGTTGATGAACAGCTACAAGTAGCAGAATTAATTGGGGAAGAAGTACGCCTGTTTGCCGATGCTCCGCTTGCTGACTTAACTGTCATGTCCGATACGGAGAAAGATAAGCTACGTAATCAACTAAAGAAAAAGGTTGAACAATCGTTTCGTCTGTTTCGCCAAGATTATCAACTGTTAAAGCAGAAGCGTGACTACGTTTCAACAAATGGTTATAAGCAAGAAGATCGATACTTTGAGTTACCAGGTAAAGTTTTACACGTCGATGGGGACAAACGCTATTTAGAAAAATGCTTAGAATTGTACAAAAAACTTAACGTCCCAGTCATTGGTGTTCACGAAACCGAAGTGGACATGCCGAAAAGAGTACCTAAATTAATCGAACAAGTGCGGCCAGATGTATTAGTTATTACCGGTCATGATGCTTATTTAAAAGGAAAAGGAGAAAAGACAGATATACAAGCCTATCGTCATTCTAAGCATTTTGTGCGTACGGTAAAGGAAGTACGTACGAAAATTCGCCACCTCGATCACCTCGTTATTTTCGCCGGTGCTTGTCAATCCCATTTTGAGTCATTAATTAAAGCAGGTGCTAACTTCGCTAGTTCTCCTGACCGAGTGAATATTCATGCGCTTGATCCTGTGTATATCGTCTCCAAAATTTGCTTCACCTCCTTTATGGACCGAGTAAATGTCTCAGACGTTTTACGTAATACTCTTTCGAATGAAGGGGGTCTAGGTGGAGTGGAAACACGAGGATTATTGCGAACAGGAATGCCAGTTCAAGCAAAAATTGACGAGGCGCATGATAATTATAAACAAACGTAAAATCGGTTATTTTCAAAAACGTACATATTTTATTGAAAAATGTGAAAAATAATCATTGACAATAAAAATACTTCCCTGTTATAATTTAAATTTTACTTAAATTCATTTGACAAAATGCTACAAACTATGTTAAAATTTGATTAAGTGAGGTGGGTGTGTCTAATGGGTAAAACTATAGTTGAGATCAAAGAATCATTAGAGGCTCGTATCGGTAAACCGTTAAGATTGAAAGCGAACGGCGGTCGACGTAAAACGATTGAACGATCTGGCATCCTTGAAGAAACATTTCCATCTGTATTTATTATAAAACTAGATCAAGATACGAATTCTTTTGAACGGGTTTCCTACAGCTATACTGATGTGTTAACAGAAACGGTTGAGTTAACATTTAGTGATGAACAAAATAAAACAGCAGTATCGGGGCAGTAGACTGTAGAGTCAACTGCTTTTTTTTTATATATTTTAAATATTTTTTTCCTAATATAAGAAAATGAGGTTAAATTCTCAAGCTATACTTCTGTAGTTAATCCCCATACTACAAAATGAGGGTAATCCCTCACGCTTTACAAGGGCAGAAAGGGGATGAACGGTATGGCAAGAAAAGGTGGCGTAATGTCAGACCGTCTAAAAGAAGAAATTGCAAAAGAATTAGGCTTTTATGATACGGTTCAAAAAGAGGGCTGGGGAGGCATTCGAGCTCGCGATGCGGGAAATATGGTGAAGCGCGCGATACAAATGGCCGAAGAACAGCTCGGGAATAATAACCGAAAATAGCCATATTGCCATTGAACGTTTTTCATGCCTTTGTTAAACCGAAGCCGTTTTGGCTTCGGTTTTTTGTTATACTAAAAAGTATATAAACCGATAATGAGGATTTTAGTTTTCGTAAGAAGGTGACCAAATTGAGATTGTCCATTAAAGCACCCGCTAAAATAAATTTAGCATTAGATGTTCTGTTTAAACGAAGCGATGGTTACCACGAAGTGAACATGGTGATGACAACGATAGACCTAGCCGATCGGCTTGATTTTACATTATTAGAGGAAGATGTTATTCAAGTTGAATCATCAAGTGGTGTGATCCCCATTGACAAGCGTAACCTTGCGTATCAGGCTGCTCGCTTACTTAAAGAACGATATGACGTAAAAAAAGGTTGTAAAATTGAAATTTCAAAAAAAATACCAGTTGCTGCTGGATTAGCTGGTGGTAGTACAGATTGTGCTGCAACGTTACGAGGCTTAAATAAACTGTGGCAGCTCGGGCTTTCATTGGACGAGCTTGCTCAGCTAGGGTCAGAAATTGGCTCAGACGTTGCATTCTGTGTGTATGGAGGCACGGCAATTGCAACGGGTCGTGGTGAAAAAATAAAACGAATTCCAGCGCCACCTCCAGCTTGGGTTATTCTCGCAAAGCCAACGGTGGGAGTTTCCACAGCCGATATTTATCGACAACTTAACCTTGAGATGTGCGAACATCCGAACATTCCAGCAATGGTGAAAGCCATTGAGGAACATAATTACATACACATGTGTAAACAACTCGGAAACACGTTAGAGGATGTAACATTACAGCTATACCCAAACGTAGCAAAAATAAAAGAAAAAATGAAACGATTAGGGGCTGACGGTGTCCTTATGAGCGGAAGTGGACCAACTGTTTTTGGTCTTACTCGCTACGACAATAAGATGAAACGGATTGTAAATGGCTTGCGGGGATTTTGCAGTCAAGTGTATGCAGTTCGTTTACTAGGTGAAAACAAAGTTGATTAAATCCGTATGAAAATGATATATTATGATTAAACATTCGGATTTTGGAGGATAAATGATGAAAGTTAGACGCAGTGGGCGTTTAGTTGATATGACACACTATTTACTTCAACACCCTCATAAGCTCGTACCATTAACTTTTTTTTCAGAACGGTTTCTTTCGGCGAAGTCGTCAATTAGTGAAGATTTAACGATTATTAAGGAACAATTTGAACACCAAGGAATCGGAACAATTGTGACAGTTCCAGGTGCTGCTGGTGGAGTGAAGTTCATTTCGAAGATGGGCAAGCAAGAGGCTGAAAGTGTTGAAGCAGAGCTAAAAGAGATGTTAGCTGTTCCAGAACGAATTTTACCTGGAGGCTATTTATACATGACGGATATTCTTGGAAACCCCCAATATGTAAATCAAATTGGACGTTTGTTTGCTTCAGTCTTTTCCGATAATGCCATTGATGTCGTCATGACGATTGCAACGAAAGGTATTCCACTTGCTTATGCGATTGCTACTCATTTAAATGTGCCTGTCGTCGTCGTAAGAAATGATAACAGAGTGACAGAAGGCTCAACAGTAAGCATTAACTATGTGTCGGGTTCATCGAAACGAATCCGCACGATGACTTTAGCGCGAAGAAGCTTAAGCCCGGGCACGAATGTACTTATTATCGATGATTTCATGAAAGCGGGCGGAACAATCAACGGAATGATAAACCTTCTTGATGAATTTCAAGCAACGTTAGCTGGTATTGGTGTCTTTGTAGAGTCGGAAGGAACCGAGGAGAGACTTGTTGAAAAGTACATTTCAATGCTAAAATTGTCTCACGTTAATGAAAGAGAAAAGCAAATTCAAATCGTGTCTGGAAATTATATGGAAGAAAAGAACAAATTCCTGAAAACGTAAAGAGAGGGAAGCGCAATGAAGAAAATTGAAACAACGAAAGCGCCAGCAGCCATCGGTCCATACTCACAAGGGGTTGTTGTAGGAAATTTATTTTTTAGTTCGGGGCAAATTGCTTTAACTTCCGAAGGGGCGATGACTGAACGAGAAGTTACGAAGCAAACACATCAAGTGTTTTCAAATATTAAAGCTGTGCTTGAAGCGGCAGGTGCATCACTCGCTACCGTCATTAAAACGACAGTCTATTTAAAAAATATGGATGACTTCCCAGTAGTTAATGACATATACGCTTCGTATTTTCAAGCCCATAAGCCAGCGAGATCTTGCATTGAAGCAGCTAAGCTTCCGAAGGATGCATTAATTGAGATTGATGTCATTGCCCAAATTAAAGAGTAACAAATTGAATTTTTAGTATTTTTTAGAATAAATAAATTATTTTTAAGATTTCTTCAATTAAAAAGAAGGGATTTATCCCACCTTGTAGAATACAATTATAAACTCTTTATTTTGCAAAAGAAGGTGGGATTTTACATGGAAATTACAGATGTGAGGTTACGACGCGTGAATACAGAAGGTAGAATGAGAGCGATTGCATCGATCACGCTAGACCAAGAGTTTGTCGTTCATGACATTCGTGTCATTGACGGGAATAATGGATTGTTTGTTGCAATGCCAAGTAAACGTACCCCAGATGGGGAATTTCGTGATATTGCACATCCGATTACATCAAACACAAGGGAGAAGATCCAGACAGCCGTGTTAGCTGAATATGAGCGAGCTGGTGAATCAGATGGAACGTCTCTTGAAGAAGCGGGAGCTTCTTAAAAATTTTATATCGAGATACAACATCTCAACAGAGAACCTAATTTAAATTAGGTTC
>DKGN01000123.1 GCA_002453275.1 Caryophanales bacterium UBA6769 | reverse complement strand
ATTAAGAACTTGTTTTAGTGAAGAATATACCATTTTATTCAATGTGCGAACATCATCTCGTTCCTTTTTTTGGAGAGGCACACGTTGCCTATATACCAAAGGGAGGTAAAGTGACTGGATTAAGCAAACTTGCTCGAGCTGTAGAAAGTGTTGCTCGACGCCCACAACTTCAAGAGCGAATAACTTCCACGATTGCCGACTCAATTGTCAATACTTTAACACCACACGGTGTTATGGTTATAGTTGAAGCTGAGCATATGTGCATGACAATGCGAGGAATTAAAAAGCCAGGCTCTATCACTGTAACCTCTGCTGTCCGTGGTGTTTTTGAAGATGACGCAGCATCAAGAACTGAAGTTTTAAACTTAATTAATAAAAATTAAAGAGGGATAAACAATGAAAAGTAACCAAGATTTCTTTGTTATTAAAGCAAAAGAAAATGGGGTAAACGTCATTGGGCTTACGAGAGGGACTGACACTCGCTTTCACCATTCAGAGAAATTGGATAAAGGCGAAGTCATGATAGCACAATTTACAGAACATACGTCTGCTGTAAAAATTCGTGGAAATGCAACAATCCAAACGAGTCACGGAATGATAGATACAGAAGATTAATTCTAGGTGTCATTACAGAAAAGCGGTACGCTTAAAGTATTGACACCTGCTTTTCTTTTTTTATGTACTTTTTATGCTATAATACATTAGATAATAAGTGTCATAATATATAATATTTTTGGTTATAGATTAGGGGATTGGCGATGAAGAGCGATGACCTTTACTTAGAAGCAGCCCAATTGAAAGATCAAATGCAACAAATACTTTATCATCCATACTTATTCAAATACATTGAACCACCACACATTGATGATGATAAGCTGCTCCTATTATGCTCATTAACACCAGAAACAGACAGTTTAATACGTAAAGAAACAATAGTAAGCTCAATGCTCGTTCAAATCGCGCTTGATATGCACGAACGAATTTTACTGATCGATTTAACATCAGATAATCATAAATTGCGTCAACTTACAGTTTTGGCGGGAGATTATTATAGTAGCCTCTATTACGAACGCTTATCTGCTATAAACGAAAGACGACTTACCCGGCTATTAGCCGACGGCATTAGACTAATCAATGAATTAAAAACTCAGCTTCTTTATGCTAAAGATTTAAATGTTGATCAAATTTTACATATAAAATGCAATGTAGAGAACAATGTCATTAATCAATTTTCGATTGCTACCAAAGACAAGGAACTTCCTCTATTTGTGCAAGAGCTCATGTTATTGAAACGACTGATTTCCGAAAAAATCATAGTCGAAAATGGTCAACACTCCTTATGGATTCATCTATTTGGAAGGCAACTAAACCAAATTTATTCAAGTCCGGACAAGATCGAATTATTATCAAAAAAAGATAACATCGTCACTTTAAAAACAATCGATTCCACTATCCGAAATACATATTATCGTGTTGAAGAAGCTCTGGCAAAATCTAATAATAATAATAATATCGTAAGTACTATATTTGAGAATCAAAAAGCACTTTTAAATCAAATGGCCGGGTTTGCAAATTCAAATTTTTCGAAAGAAGGGTAGATACCTTGGGTTCAAAAGAACAACGCGTACATCGTGTCTTTGAAAAAATATCCAATAAATATGATTACATGAACTCTATCATAAGCTTCAAACGTCATGTCGCATGGCGCAATGATACGATGAAACGAATGAATGTTAAACAAGGTGCACATGCATTGGATGTTTGTTGTGGAACGGCTGATTGGACGATTTCATTAGCCGAAGCTGTCGGTCAATCAGGGCATGTTCAAGGTTTAGATTTTAGTAAAAATATGCTTGAAATTGGTCAGAATAAAGTAAAAGAATTAAATTTGAATAATGTCAAACTTATTCACGGCAATGCAATGAATCTTCCTTTTGAAGATAATACATTTGATTATATTACAATTGGATTTGGACTCCGTAATGTTCCTGATTATTTGCAAGTTTTAAAAGAAATGAGACGTGTTGTTAAACGAGGAGGTATGGTTGTTTGTTTAGAAACTTCTCAACCAACTGCACCTGTATATAGACAATTATATTACTTTTATTTTAAGTTTATTATGCCCTTATTAGGAAAAATTTTAGCAAAAAGCTTTCAAGAATATTCATGGCTTCAAGAATCAGCAAAGGATTTTCCAGGCAGTGATGGGTTAACGACCCTTTTTCAAGAGGCCGGACTAGAAAACATTCAGGTTAAAAAGTATTCCGGTGGTGTCGCTGCGATGCATCTTGGATATAAACCAAAGAAATAAACCTAAGGTGGATAACATGGATTTGAAAATGATTTATGCTTCATTGCGAGCAGATTTGTCTGAAATTGAAAAGGATATGACGCTTGCTATACATACGGAAGAACCAGTTTTATATGAAACATCTCAGCAATTATTAAAAGCAGGGGGGAAACGGCTCCGTCCTGTCTTTGTTCTACTATCAGGTAAATTTGGTGATTATCAATTCGAACAAATAAAAGAAGTGGCAATTGCTCTCGAATTAATCCATACTGCTTCGCTTGTTCATGACGATGTTATTGATGATGCAGACGTGCGTAGAGGGAAACCAACAGTAAAAGCAAAATGGAATAATCAAACGGCGATGTACACGGGTGATTATATTTTGTCACAAGCATTAGATCGCATTACACTTATTCAGTCACCAGAAGTTCATAAAATCTTAGCGAATACATTAAAAGAGTTAATCATTGGTGAAATTGAACAAATTCAAGATCAATTCAATTGGGAGCAAAATCTAAGGCAATATTTGCGAAGGATTAAAAGAAAAACAGCTTTGCTAATTTCAACAAGTTGTCGACTTGGTGCCTTAGTTAGTAACGTACCTTACGAATACCAAAAACATCTCGAACGATTTGGCTATTACGTAGGCATGTCCTTTCAAATAACTGATGATATTTTAGATTTCATTAGCTCTGAAAAAGTATTAGGTAAGCCTTCTGGTGGTGATTTGCAGCAAGGAAACGTCACATTACCGACATTGTATGCAATGTCGTCACCCCTAGTAAGAGAAAAGATAGTTTCAAGCTTTGATCAAAACAAAGTGACTGAACAGAAGTTAACGGACATCCTGACGAAAATACGAGCGTCTGGTGCAATCGAAAGCTCGTCAGCCTTAAGTCAGACTTATTTGCAAAAAGCTCACAACGAGTTATTAAAATTGCCAAATTG
>DKGN01000005.1 GCA_002453275.1 Caryophanales bacterium UBA6769 | reverse complement strand
TTTACGTTGAGCACTTACGCTTGGAAGTAGAAGGCATCGAAGAAGTGCAATCTGAGCAAGTTAAGGTTGCATTTTTACGTGTTGGTGAATCACGAATAGAATTGTTAGAACCAACTACAGAACAAAGTCCGATAAAAAAATTTTTAGATAAACGCGGTGAGGGGATCCATCATATTGCACTTGGCGTTCACCAGATTGAGAAGCGTTTAAAAGAACTGCAAAGCAGTGGTCTCCCCCTTATAAATAATGAAGCAAAAGTCGGGGCTGGGGGATCGAAAATAGCCTTTCTTCATCCAAAGGCAAGTTCCGGTGTATTATATGAACTATGTGAATCAAAGGGGGAATAACAATGGATATGTATGAAAGAATCTATGAATTATATGATAAAAAAAGAGAAATTGAGCGCGGTGGCGGAGATGAACGCATTGAAAGGCAACATGAAAGGGGAAAGTTAACAGCAAGAGAAAGAATTGACTTGCTCGTAGACAAAGATTCCTTTGTTGAACTAAATCCATTTATGGAACATCGAAGCCAAGACTTTGGAATGGATAGTATGGAAGCACCTGGTGAAGGAGTCGTTACAGGTTACGGAAAAATTGATGGACGCTCTATTTATTTATTTGCGCAAGACTTTACAGTTTTTGGTGGGGCACTTGGCGAAATGCACGCGAAAAAAATTGCCAATGTCATGGATCTTGCTGCTAAAAATGGTGCTCCATTTATAGGTTTAAATGATTCGGGTGGAGCAAGGATACAAGAAGGCGTCGTTTCATTAGATGGTTATGGTCACATTTTCTATCGAAATGCCATTTACTCAGGCGTGATTCCCCAAATTTCAGTCATTATGGGGCCATGTGCGGGTGGGGCTGTCTATTCCCCGGCGATTACAGATTTTGTTTTTATGGTCGAAGAAACGAGTCAAATGTTTATTACAGGTCCGAAAGTTATCGAAACTGTTACAGGGGAAAAAATTACTTCTGAAGACTTAGGTGGTGCAAGTGTACATAGTTCAAAAAGTGGAAATGCGCACTTTACAGCAAAATCTGAAGAAGAAGCCTTAATGGAAGTCCGTCGTTTACTGACATATTTACCGCAAAATAATAAGGAAAAGCCTGATATCCTTCAAGTTGAAGAAAAAGATCATTATCGACCTAATCTTGCAGATATCGTTCCATATGATTCGATGCGACCTTATGACGTAAGAACTGTTATTGAAGATGTTGTTGATACAGATTCATTTTTTGAAGTTCATCAAAATTTTGCTAAAAATGTCGTAGTAGGTTTTGCGAGGATAGATGGGAAGTCGGTTGGACTTGTTTGTAATCAACCTAAAGTAATGGCTGGAGGACTTGATATTGATTCTTCAGATAAAGCATCACGATTTATTCGATTTTGTGATTCATTTCAAATTCCGATTATTACCTTTGAAGATGTGACAGGCTTTTTCCCAGGGATTAAACAAGAGCATGGAGGCATCATTCGCCACGGCGCAAAAATTTTGTATGCTTATTCGGAAGCAACTGTACCAAAAATAACAGTCATTCTTCGTAAAGCTTATGGAGGAGCATACGTTGCGTTAAATAGTAAAGCCATTGGAGCTGATCTAGTTTTCGCTTGGCCAAATGCTGAAATTGCCGTCATGGGACCAGAAGGGGCAGCTAATATTATTTTTGCAAGAGAAATCAATGACAGTGAAAACCCGGAGCAGACTCGCACGGATAAAATTGAAGAATACCGCGAGAAATTTGCCAATCCTTACGTTGCCGCGTCAAGAGGGATGGTTGATGATGTCATAGATCCACGAGAAACAAGAATCAAACTTGTACAAGCACTAGATATGTTAAAAAATAAAGAAGAAGTGCGGCCAAGCAAAAAACATGGAAATATCCCATTATAATGAGGAGTGTATTATATGATAAACGAGCAAAGACTGATAGACGAGTTTATCGAGCTCGTTAAAATAGATTCTGAGACAAAAAATGAATCCAAGATTGCTGAAGTTTTGAAAGAAAAATTTACATCCATTGGTGTAGACGTAATAGAGGACGATAGTGTAGCAAAAACAGGGCATGGTGCTGGCAACCTTATTTGTACATTAAAAGGTACAGGCAAAGACAATATTGATATCATTTACTTTACGTCCCATATGGACACCGTTGTGCCAGGTAACGGAATTAGACCATTCATCGAGGATGGCTATATTAAAACAGACGGTTCGACGATTCTAGGTGCTGATGATAAGGCTGGATTAGCTGCGATGCTGGAAGCCATTACTGTTATTAAGGAACAAAATATTCCCCATGGAGACATTCAATTTATTATAACGGTTGGAGAGGAAGCTGGATTAGTCGGTGCCAAGGAACTGGATCGTAGCTTAATAAAAGCGAAGTACGGATTTGCATTAGACAGTGATGGTCTCGTTGGAGACATCATTACAGCAGCCCCTACTCAAGCTAAAATTAATGTAACGGTAAATGGTAAAACAGCTCATGCTGGCGTCGCTCCTGAGAAAGGTGTGTCTGCGATTACGATCGCGGCAAAAGCGATTGCAAAGATGCCGCTTGGAAGAATTGATAAGGAAACAACGGCAAATATCGGGAGTTTTGAAGGGGGAACACAAACAAACATCGTTTGTGATCATGTTAGTATTCACGCTGAAGCTCGTTCACTCGTTGAAGAAAAAATGAAAGCCCAAGTAAATAAAATGCAAAAAGCCTTTGAAGAGACTGCTCAATTACTAGGAGGCTCTGTCAACTTCCAATCAGAAATCATGTATCCCGGGTTCAAATTTAGTGAAAGGGATCAAGTCGTAAAAATCGCTCAGCAAGCTGTTGCCTCTATTGGACGAACACCGAAATTATTACAAAGTGGCGGTGGAAGTGATGCAAACATTATTGCAGGCTTCGGCATACCGACAGTAAATTTAGCCGTCGGTTATGAGGATATCCATACAACAAATGAAAAAATGCCGATTAAAGAACTTGTAAAAACGGCTGAACTTGTCATTTCCATTGTGCGCACAGTCACAGAGAATGGGCGATGAATTGAATAAAGGGGTCGATGACATGGAGCTCCATTTTTTAGGTACTGGAGCAGGTGTTCCGTCAAAGCAAAGAAACACAAGTGCGATTGCGTTAAAATTTTTAAATCATTATAAAGGTTCAGTATGGTTATTTGATTGTGGAGAAGCGACACAGCATCAAGTATTGTATACTTCATTGAAATTATCGAAGCTTGATAATATTTTTATTACCCATTTACACGGTGATCATATATTTGGACTTCCAGGATTACTTGGAAGTCGATCATTTCAAGGCGGAACTACATTATTAACCGTCTATGGTCCAAAAGGGATTAAGGCTTTTGTTGAAACGACTTTAAAAACAAGTAAAACTGTTTTACGCTATCCGCTGAAAGTCGTTGAAATACATAATGAAATGGTAATTAATTTTGACCAACATACAGTTAGCATCAAACGGCTTGAGCATGGCATTCCATCGTTCGGTTATAGAATTGAAGAAAAAGCAAAGCCAGGTGTTCTGATGGTTGACCGGCTTAAAGAACTTGGTATTAAGCCTGGTCCAATTTATAAAGCTTTAAAAAATGGGGCGCGGGTAGAGCTTGAAGATGGCCAAGTATTAAACGGTAAAGATTTTGTGGGACCTGATAAAAAGGGAAAAATAATCACGATAGTAGGAGATACGAGACCATGTCAGGCAACGAAATCATTAGCAAATCACGCCGATATCTTAATTCATGAGGCAACCTTTATGAAAAAGGACAGTGATTTAGCCTATGAGTATTTTCATTCTACTGGAGAAGCCGCAGCCATGATAGCAAAGGAAATGAATGTATCGAAGCTTATTTTGTCTCATATAAGTTCAAGATATCAAAACAAAGATATTGACCAAATGTTACAGGAAGCAAGAGAAATTTTCCCGCCTACTTATATAGCAAGCGATTTAACAGTTTTCACATGATAAGCTAGTTTTCGTTTCGCTTTTTCTTTTGCCAAACGGCAATATCCGGTCTATCGGTAATAATCGCATCCACATTCCATTGTACGAGCCTGCGCATTTTCCGATCGTTATTTACGGTGTAAGGTCTTATTTTCAAGTTGTGACTATGAATAAAATCTATATATTCTTTTGTAACATGTTTATAATTTGGGTGAATCGCCTCAAGGTTTAATTTTTGTGCGAATGCTAAAGAATCATCCACTGATTTTTCGAGCAGAATTGCTGTAAGCAAATCCGCATTTAACAGCTTAATTTGTTTCAAGGATGATTTCCAAAAGGAAGAAATAATAACACGATTAGCTAATTCGTGCTTCATGATTGAAGCGACGACGTTTTTTTCTAAATCACTTTCTTTTCCTCGCGATTTTAGTTCAATGTTTAGTAATAAATCAGTTTGCTTTGACCAGTTAAGTACTTCTTGTAAGGTTGGAATCGATTCATGTTTATAATCTTGAGCAAACCAACTACCTGCATCTAACCTTTGCAATTCATTCACTGTCATACTGTCTACATTGCCATATCCATTCGTTGTGCGACGTAGTGTACGGTCATGAATAACAACAGGAACGCCATCGGCTGAAAGCTGAACGTCAAATTCTATTCCGTCAGCACCAAGTTGTTCTGCTTTTTTAAATGACGACATCGTGTTTTCGGGGCAGTGATAGCTCGCGCCGCGATGAGCAAATATTTTTGTCATTCGAGTTTACACCTTTCATTCCAATTGTAAATAACTCGCCCTATCAAATAGAGCGAGTTATTTTATTTATTTTCTAACAAACTATTTATATTTTGCCTCAAGCTCTTGCGATTTTTTTACAGCTGCCTCCACACAGTCATGAATTGCTTGTTTAAACTGATGGTTGTCGAGGGCATTGATGCCGGCCTCTGTTGTTCCACCAGGACTCATGATGTTTTTCCTTAATAATGAAGGCGGTTCTGTCGTTTGATGAAGCATGTTAGCCACACCGATAAAGGTTTGAATAACGAGCTTCCTTGCAACTTCTTCAGAAAGACCCTGTTTGTTTGCAGCTTCTTCTAATGCCTCAGCTACATAATATAAATACGCAGGTCCGCTTCCAGATATGCCTGTCACTGCGTGTAATTCTTCTTCAGCAACAATTTCTACCATTCCAATGCTTGTAAATAACGTTTGTGCTCTTTGTACATGTTTTTCATTACTATATTTACCTACTGTAATGGCTGTAGCCGATTGACTAACAGTTGCAGATGTATTTGGCATTGCTCGGATAACTGGAATCGGCTTATTCAATGTTTTCTCAAAATAGTCGAGTGACACACCGGCTAGGACGGATAAGAGTAAGTGTGACTCATTTACATAACTTCCAATTGACAATAAACTGTCGGCTACATCTTTCGGCTTCATAGCTAATATAATTATCGTCGATCCCTCAAAGAGAACATGATAATCACGAGTTGTTTGGATTAAATATTTTTCTTCCAATTTAGCTAACCTTTGATTGTCGGAATAATTCGTTACCCAAATCTGTTCACTACTTACTAGACGATTATTTACAAGACCGGCTATGATTGCTTCAGCCATCGGACCAGCACCAACAAAAACAATTTTATCTTTGCTAAACATACATACCTCTCCTCAACAACTATCAAACATTATCCAAATTATATCTAACTTTTATTGAACTAACAATTTTAAATTTACAAATATAATATTTGTCCATTTTATGACAAACAATTACAATAGGGTCATGTGCATCGTATGGAAGGGGAAGACATAACGTATGATAACAAAGTCAAAGAGTTTATTTAAACTAAGCATACCAACACCGTTTCCCGTCGGTCCAATCAATGTTTATTTATTGAAGGGGGATTATCTCGTCTTAATTGACACAGGTCCAAAAACAGCAGAGGCATTGACAGCTTTAAAGATAGAATTAAATGCGCTAGGATACGATTTGGGAGATATTGAGAAGGTTATTTTGACGCATCATCATTCAGATCACGCTGGGTTAGTTGATCAATTTAAGCACGCAAAAATCTACGGTCACTGGAGAAATGAGCCATGGATCACATTTGACGAAAGCTTTTACACCTCTCAA
>DKGN01000135.1 GCA_002453275.1 Caryophanales bacterium UBA6769 | reverse complement strand
TGTCTTGCGAGCGTTTGTCAGACAAGGCACGAAGATGAGCGACGACTCTCATAGAATTCATATTCATGAGAGGACGAGTGAATCGAGTAAACACCGTATGAAAGCATTCTCCCTCATCCTGTCATGAAAACGCTTGTCATACTAGGCGCGCAGACGAACGAAGACGCGAATAGAATTTAGATTCATGAGCGGACGAGTAAGGCAAGCAACAACGTATGCGAGCGAACTCACATGAAGTCCAGCCTGTCTTGCGAGCGTTTGTCAGACAAGGCACGAAGATGAGCGACGACTCTCATAGAATTCATATTCATGAGAGGACGAGTGAATCGAGTAACGCCGTATGAAGACGCTTCGCAAAAGGCTGGAAACAAAAAACAGTCCCTGGTGAGAGGACTGTTTTTTGTGTGTGTGCATAAAATATTGAGGATTATTCTATGATGTTGCGCAAGCAATGCTCGCACTCATTCATATAAGACTCGTGCATTTCTTCAAATTCTTTCCCACATTCAGAACAGATTTTAGCGGGCATATTTCGAAAGAATTCCATTGGTTTTCCTAACATTCTAACCCCTCCAAATTTCTAAGTTATTCATAGTGTATTATAACATCTCTCAAAAATCAACCATCTGTTATAAAACAATGAAAAATAGTTATATAGTCCTACTAATCTGTGAAACTAACCTAATTATTGAGAAAAATATCGGACTTTATGCATAAGTTAGCGCTTTTTACTTTCAAGGCTAGGGAAAATATAGTAAAATGGGTAAAAATATGTAGAAATTTCTGGATTCTTTTCTGGGAAGGGGAATAGAATTGAAAAAGGCAAATAAATTGACCAGTAAGCTTGTCATTTCTTCAGCGTTTGCAGCGGGGGCAATATTCGTGGCTCCAACGATCGGGGAAGCCGCCTTAGGTGATCGGACGCTTAGTGAGGGAATGAGTCATAGTGATGTAAAAGAATTACAAGACGTATTAAAAGGAAAGGGTTATTTTACATACCATACGTCAACAGGCTACTTCGGAACAATTACGAAAGATGCTCTCATTCGATTTCAGCGAGAGAACAATTTGCCAGCAACAGGAATTGCAGACGCTGCGACCGTTAGGGCGTTACAAGCTCAATCGAGACAGGTTTCAACAGCTTCGAATACGAGCGGGCAATTAACTGTAACTCAAGTACTCCGAAACGGTTCACGTGGTGCTCAAGTAACATTGCTCCAAAATAAACTAAAAGATGCCGGATACCATACAGGCTCAGTTGATGGAATTTACGGACCTCAGACAGCACAATCTGTGCGTAGCTTCCAACAAGCGAATAATTTGCTTGTTGATGGCATTGCAGGTCGCCAGACACTAACTACATTAAATGCCGGTGGAACGAAGAATCCAACAACGCCATCTCAGCCTTCTTCTTCTTCGGTGTTAAGACAAGAATCACGTGGACAAGCAGTGACGAAGCTTCAAAATGATTTGAAGAGTCTTGGCTTTTTCACAGCGAATGCAACAGGCTACTATGGAAGCATTACTGTCCAATCTGTTCGAGATTTCCAACGGCGGCACGGTCTCGTTGTTGATGGCATTGCAGGACCGGCAACATTAGGTAAAGTAGCCGACGTCTTGAAGAAACCATCGACACCAAACAATCCTGCACCTTCGCCCACAGTGTTGAAAAAAGAATCACGTGGACAAGCCGTAACGAAGCTTCAAAACGACTTGAAGCGTCTCGGTCACTTTTCTGCCAGTGCAACAGGCTACTATGGAGACATCACCGTACAATCAGTCAGGAGTTTCCAACGGACATACGGCCTCGTTGTTGATGGAATTGCAGGACCCGCAACATTAAATAAACTAGCAGCCGTTATAAATGGAAAAGACGACTCAGTCGTAAACGATTCATCATTTAATGTGATGAATGTTATCGCAGATGCGTCAGATTTAATTGGTGTGCGCTACGTATGGGGTGGCAATTCGCCGCAACAAGGGTTCGACTGTAGTGGTTTCATAGTTTACGTTTATAATAAATCGAATGTCCAGCTACCAAGAACCGTTGCTCAGATGTGGAACACATTGAAGCCTGTTAGCCAACCACAAGTCGGTGATATCGTAGTATATAATACGACAGGTGGACCATCGCATGCGGGTATTTATATAGGAAATAATAAATTTATTCAAGCAGGCTCCTCAACAGGTGTAGTCATAAGTGACATGAATACGAATTATTGGAGTTCAAAATATATGGGCGCGAGACGTCCTTACTAGAAAACTAGCGAAACATGCTAGTTTTTTTCTTTTTACTAAATGAATAGTGATAACGATAGCGTGAACTTGAAGTTTTGCAATAACAACTTTAGAATAATGAAAGTGCTCATGAACAGAGTACAATATGGATTTTTGAGGGGATGAAAAAAATGGCTCTCATCGAGAAATTACAACAAGCGCTTGCCCCTGAACGGGTGTCGGTGAATGATACAATTTTAGAGCAGCATAGTAAGGATGAATCGTATCATACGCCGAGCTTACCTGATGTTGTTGTTTTTCCAGAAAATGCAGAAGAAGTAAGTGAAGTCATGAAGCTTGCTCAACAATATAATACACCAGTCATTCCATTTGGACTTGGCTCAAGTCTTGAAGGACACGTTATCCCATATCATCAAGGGATTTCAATTGATTTCACGAACATGAATAAAGTGATTGAAGTTCGCGAAAAGGATTTTCTTGTAACTGTTCAACCGGGTGTAACCCGTTCCCAATTAAATCAGGAACTGAAGCGGTACGGTTTATTTTTTTCAGTCGATCCAGGTGCTGATGCGACGCTCGGTGGAATGGCGGCAACGAATGCAAGTGGAACAACTTCAGTGAAGTACGGCATCATGCGTGATCAAGTGCGTGACATGGAAGTTGTCCTCGCTAACGGAGACGTCATTCGAACAGGTAACCTTGCGACGAAATCATCATCAGGTTATCATCTTAATGGTCTTTTCATCGGTTCGGAAGGAACGCTCGGCTGTTTTACTGAATTGACGTTAAGAGTGTATGGCATTCCGGAACATATGATGGCGGCACGCGCATCATTTCCGACAGTTGAACAAGCCGTTGAAGCTGTTGTTTCGATTTTGCAAGCAGGTATCCCGATAGCAAGAGTCGAATTAGTCGATGAATTTTCAATGAAAGAAGTTAATCTATATAGTGAAACGAACTATAAAGAGAAGCCAACGTTATTTCTAGAATTCCATGGAAATGAAGCAGGGTTACAACAAGACGTTGAATTTATGAAGGACATCGTAGAGGACCATGCCTGTCTTGAAGTCGCCTTTGAGACAGACACCCAAGCGAGAAACAAGCTGTGGGATGCAAGGCACAATGCAGCGTATGCTTATATTGCCGAAAATCCGGGGAAGAAATTAATGGTTACTGATGTCTGCTTGCCTATTTCTGAATTGGCCGGTGCAATTCATGATGGCCGAGAAGCGGTTGAACAATCAGGATTAGTCGGTGGAATTGTCGGACATGTCGGCGACGGGAACTACCATATCCTCTTAATGATTGATGTCGAAGATGAAGAAGAAATTGCAAAAGCCGAGCAGCTAAACGAAAGAATTGTTGAATATGCCCTTGCAAGAGGTGGCACGTGTACAGGCGAACACGGCGTCGGGGTCGGAAAACAAAAATATCAAGAACAAGAACATGGACCTGCCCTCAATGTGATGAAAGCCATTAAGCAAGCGATTGATCCAAATCATTTATTAAATCCGAATAAAATATTTGCTAAAAAGTAGCTCGTACGAGTAAGCTGAACAAATAAGAAAGCGAGTGGGGTTTCCCGCTCGCTTTTTAAACATTTATTTACTTGCCCGAATCATTGTATTGATTTGTCCTAAGTGCATCCCTTCGTGGTACAAGTTGAAAGCGATTAAGTCACCGACCGTTTTGAACTCAACACCGGCGAGTGGGAAAGGCTTCGGTAGTGTATCTCCGAGACGTCCTGAGAACTTCTCCTTTAATTTCTTCGGTTGCTCTTCAAGCGCTTGAATGATGGCATCTAAAGAAGGAGTTGAATCGTCGAAATTTTTTGGGCTCGTCCCATTCGAAAAGGCTTTGTTGTACTCTTTCGGAAGTTCAGGCTGTTCACCAGCAGGATAGTTCGCTAGTTGGTCCAAAATCGCTGCGATATGCCCAAGGTTCCAGCGAATACTGTTGTTGAAGCCTTCTGGTATGACATCAGCTAAATCAGCGTGATCCGCTTGAACTTTCTTTGCGGTTTGAAGTGTCCCAGCACGTGACGTTTCTAGTAAAGTAAATAGCATTTCTTCATTCATGATTCGTATCCCCTCACTAATT
>DKGN01000088.1 GCA_002453275.1 Caryophanales bacterium UBA6769 | reverse complement strand
GATAAAAATACACCGATGCTTGAAGCATTTAGAGAAGCCGACAATGTTCTCCGTCAAGGTGTGCAAGGGATTTCAGATTTAATTGCTGTACCAGGTCTCATTAACTTGGACTTTGCGGATGTGAAAACCATTATGACTGAAAAGGGTACAGCCTTGATGGGAATCGGAGTGGCCACAGGTGAAAATCGTGCGGCAGAGGCGGCTCGCAAGGCTATTTCAAGTCCATTGCTTGAAACATCAATTGACGGTGCAAAAGGTGTATTAATGAACATCAGTGGTGGGGCAAATTTAAGCCTTTACGAAGTGAATGAAGCAGCAGATATTGTCTCCTCTGCTTCCGATCAAGATGTAAATATGATTTTCGGTTCAGTTATTAATGAGAACTTGAAAGAAGAAATCGTCGTGACTGTGATTGCGACTGGCTTTGATGAAAAAGAAAATGTTCAACAGCAGCAAGCTCCCTCTCGTGCAAATTTACAATCTAATGCACAAACTGCTGCATCACAACAAAAAGACGAGCCTCAAGGTGAAGATAGAAGGTTTGGAAGTAACTATCAGGAGACAGGAGATACACTTGATATTCCAACATTTCTTCGAAATCGTAATCGCCGTCGTTAACGATATCATTTTAAAAACACGACAAAGTCGTGTTTTTTTGATCTTATTTATTAATCTCCTCATCTAGTCCCTTCAGAAATATGTAAAACAATCCACGAATATTATTCATGACAAAAATAGTGCAATTTGAGCAAAAAAACACGAAGAATCTCGTCATAAACTGACAAACTTATCAATAGAATCAATATATACTTAGAGACAAGAATGATGATTGGAATGAACTACACGTGACTATTTATTTAGATGTCATTTGGCTTTTAAACTTCTGTACTGATTATCTATTACTAATGTTAACAGGTCTTTTGTTAAAAAGAAGGATCCAGAAACAACGAATTATCTTCAGTTCAGCCATTGCATCATTATATGTGCTCTTAATTTTTACTCCTTGGTCAGCTATCTTTTATCATCCTATGTTTAAATTTATCTTTTCAATGTATATCGTTTACATCGCTTTTCGCTTTAAGCGGTTTTCTTACTTCCTACAAAACGTAGCGATGTTTTATTTTGTAGCATTTATGATAGGTGGTGGACTAATTGCAGTACGTTTCTTTTTACAATCTGATTCACAGATTTTAAACGGAATGGCTTCGTTGAGAACTACGGGATTTGGAGATCCAATCAGTTGGATTTTTGTAATCGTAGGCTTTCCACTCTTGTGGTATTTTTCACGTGGACGCTTAAATACAATTGAATATCGATCGATAAGCTATGAGCAAATGGCTGATGTGGAAATTCAAATTGAAGATGCAACGATACGTTTGAAAGGATTGATAGACAGTGGAAACCTTTTAACAGATCCCATTACGAAGGTTCCTGTTATGATTATCGATTGTCGACAGACGGATCGCTCATACCGCTTGCACGAGTTAGTTTCCCTAAATAGCATGATGGAAACAACGAATCACCCATGGAATGCTCGAATTAGAATGATTCCATTTCGGTCTGTTGGATATGATCAGCAAATGATGATCGCACTTCGGCCAGACTTTATTAACATTTATCATGATAACAAAGTATATAAAGTCAAGCGCTGTCTAGTCGGCTTAACAAAACAACAATTTTCGAGTGATGGGGATTTTGAGTGTATTTTGCATCCGAAAATGCTTATACATACAAACGCATCTTAAAAAAAGAGAATGGAGGAATTATTGGATGAAAATGTGGAAGTTCCGAATTTTACGCTTTTGGTACAAATTATTAAACCGCTTCGGAATTAAAACAGATGAAATTTATTACATTGGGGGGAGCGAGGCACTACCGGCACCATTATCAAAAGAAAAAGAAGCTGAGCTCCTCATTAAACTCCCAAAAGGAGATGCAAATGCTCGCTCTCTGTTAATTGAACACAACTTAAGACTTGTCGTCTATATCGCTCGGAAATTTGAAAACACAGGTATTAATATTGAAGATTTAATTAGTATTGGAACGATAGGATTAATTAAAGCTGTCAATACATTTAATCCTGAAAAGAAAATAAAGCTTGCAACTTACGCCTCACGTTGTATTGAAAATGAAATTTTAATGTTTTTAAGAAGAAATAATAAAACGAGATCAGAAGTTTCATTTGATGAACCTCTGAATGTTGATTGGGATGGGAATGAATTGTTGTTATCAGACGTTTTGGGAACAGAAAATGACATCATCACAAAAGGGATTGAGCATCAAGTTGATCGAAAGTTATTATTCAAAGCTTTGTATACGTTAAATGACCGAGAAAAACAAATAATGGAACTTCGTTTTGGGCTTAGTGGAAAGGAAGAAAAAACCCAAAAAGATGTCGCTGACTTGTTAGGAATTTCACAATCTTATATTTCTCGATTGGAAAAGAGAATTATAAAACGACTTCAAAAAGAATTTAATAAAATGGTATGAAGGACAGTGAGATAGCGATGTGGCTATCTCACTGTATATTTTTATTCATTTGTTGAATTGCCGCTTTTTCAAGCCTTGATACTTGGGCTTGAGAAATCCCAATTTCATTTGCAACTTCCATTTGCGTTTTACCTTGAAAAAACCTCATAACTAAAATCGATTTTTCTCGCTCATTTAACCTCCTCATTGCTTCTTTTACCGCAATATCTTCAGTCCAAGTACTATCTTTATTTTTATCATCACTAATTTGATCCATGACGAAGATCGGATCCCCGCCGTCATTATAGATTGGTTCGAATAATGAGACAGGATCTTGAATAGCATCTAATGCAAAGACAACTTCTTCTTTTGGTACGTCGAGCTCACGTGCTATTTCTTGAGCTGTTGGTTCTTTTGAATTTTTAATCATTAACCTATCCCTTGCTTGTAAAGCTTTGTAGGCAATGTCTCGTAATGAACGGGAAACACGAATCGGATTATTGTCTCGTAAATATCTTCTAATTTCACCAATTATCATTGGGACAGCGTATGTAGAAAATCTCA
The DNA here is from genome assembly GCA_002453275.1 of Caryophanales bacterium UBA6769. GTDB lineage: Bacteria > Bacillota > Bacilli > Bacillales > UBA6769 > Pueribacillus. The sequence goes on along the minus strand of DKGN01000088.1, from coordinate 3,071 downwards.
CATTATGACCTAAATCAAAGTTGTCAATTGATTTCATGAGTCCAATACAGCCAACTTGGAAAAGGTCATCGATGAATTCCCCACGGTTATTAAATCTTTGAATGACACTTAAAACAAGTCGTAAATTTCCATTGACGAGTTTCTCCCTAGAAGATAAATCGCCACTTTGCATTTTTTTAAAAAGTACACGCATTTCCTCATTTTTTAAAACAGGTAGCTTTGATGTATCTACTCCACAAATTTCAACTTTATGTCGAGTCAAATCTTTCCCTCCTAACAGGGGCTGCTGTCTTCTCTAAGTATCTCCGCAAGATTGAAAAATATGCACAGTGCATTCATCCTGCTCGATGTTGAATTAATGTGAAAAAGTAATGAAAAGCGTGTAAATTCACGTGCGAAATGGCATGTTTCTTATAAAAAATAATGTGGAGTTAGGGAGTGTTCAACTATTTTTTACGACATATACTTTATTGAAAGGTGGTTTTAAAGTGAAAATTTCTGAGTTTCAAGTGAAGGATGTTGTGAGTGTTTCAAATGGGAAGAGATTAGGACATATTTATGATTTAGAAATAAACGTTACAACAGGGAAAATTGAAGCGATCATTATCCAGGGCACTGGTAAGATGATGGGGCTATTCGGAAGGGAAGAAGATTTAATCATCCCATGGAAGAACATTGTAAAAATAGGTGCAGATGTCATTCTTGTTCGACATCATGAGCTGGATATAACTGAAGAAATGCATTAACAGGAAGTAATAATTTACAATTTATGATAAAATAGTGAGTAATCTTTCAACAATTCACATGAGGTGTCGGAATGACGAATATCATAGTAACAAATGGCGACGAAGCAATCTTGCAATTACAAGATTGGGAGCGACAGTATGGGATTACTGCGGGCATGACTTCCCGGCAAGGTGGAGTTAGCGACGCACCATATGCATCTTTGAATGTCGGGCTGCATGTAGGAGATGACGATGAAAAAGTAATCCAGAACAGAGCCATTGTTGCAAAGCAGTTAGGCTTTCCACTACACAAGTGGGTCGTCGGTGAGCAAACTCATCAAACTCACATGTATAAGGTTCAGAAAAAAGATGCTGGAAAAGGGGCCATGACTAGAGAAACTGCGATTTCGAATACTGATGGCCTCTACACAAATGAAACCCGTTTACTGCTCGTTTCATTGTATGCTGATTGTGTCCCTATTTATTATTATGATCATGTTCACAAAACAGTTGGAATTGTTCATGCAGGTTGGCGAGGGACGGTTGATTTAATTGCAAAAAAAATGGTAGAGCAATGGCAAGGTGAAGGTCACGACCCAAATAATATTCAAATTATTATTGGTCCTTCAATAGGTGCTTGCTGTTATGAGGTGAATGAACGAGTTACCTTTCATCTTGAACAAAAATGGCTCCGTGAAGTAACTGTTGATAACAACGATGGTACGTATATGTTAGACTTAAGATTGTTAAATAAATTATTGTTAATAGAAGCTGGAATTCCAGAAAGAGCGATTACACTCTCCCAGCTTTGTACAAGTTGTTCAAACACACCATTATTTTCACATCGAAAAGAACAAAAAACAGGTAGAATGATGGCTTACATAGGAATAGATTAAATTTTTATTATAGATAAACTAGGGTGAGAAGCTTGTCAGTAAAAGAAAACTTAAAAGAAATCAAAGAAAAAATTGAAGAAGTGTGTGCGAAATCAAATCGAAAACTAGAAGAAATAACACTCATCGCAGTTACGAAATATGTAAGTAATGACAGAGCAAAAGAGGTAGTAGACTTAGGGGTTCATCATATCGGTGAAAATAGAGATGATCAATTTCTTAAAAAGCAGGAAGCCATTGGTGAACAAGCAGTCTGGCATTTTGTAGGGACATTACAATCTCGCAAAGTAAGAAACATTATCCATAAAGTAGATTATATTCATTCACTTGATCGACTTTCGTTAGCAAAGGAAATAAATAAACGGGCAGATAAACCGATTAAATGCTTTGTCCAAGTAAATGTTTCGGGTGAAAAAACAAAGCACGGTTTGGCAGTCGAAGAAGTGTTGTCTTTTGTTGAAAAGATTGAACCATTTGAGAATATCAAGGTTATAGGGTTAATGACTATGGCGGAGCACACAGATGATAAAGCTGCCATTCGTGAGACTTTCCGAAAATTAAAGTCACTTCAAGAAGAAGTCAGCGCTATGAATATCCCTAATGCACCTTGTGAACATTTGTCGATGGGAATGTCAAATGACTATACAATTGCAATTGAAGAAGGCGCTACTTTCATTAGAATCGGAAGTTCATTAGTCGGTGCAAATGATTGAATCAGAATGAAATGGAGTGATGAAGGATGGGAATCAAATCAAAGTTTAAACGATTTTTCGAACTTGAAGACGAGGTGTATGAAGTAGATACAGGAGATGAACAAGAAGGGTTTGATAGTCAGACTTCTGAAAAGAAAGAAGGAAATGTCGTAAGTTTACAAAGTGTGCAACAGCACGTGAAAGTTATTTTAGTTGAACCACGGCTTTATTCTGAAGTGCAAGACATTGCTGATCAATTAAAAAGTCATCGAGCAATCGCGATGAATCTTCAACGTGTCCCACATGATCAAGCAAAACGAATCGTGGATTTTCTCAGTGGAACAATTTATGCTATTGGTGGAGATATCCAAAAAATAGGTGAACATACATTTTTATGTACACCTCCAAATGTTGATGTTTCCGGAAAAATTTCTGAGATGATAAATGAGGAAGAGTAGAGGACGGTGTAATCAGCTTGGGTGCAATCGCGAGTTTAATTATTACATTACTTAATATTTATTCATGGCTCATCATTATTTACATTTTAATGAGTTGGGTTCCAAATTCTAGAGAATCTGGCTTTGGCCAAATGCTTGGGCGCATTGTAGAACCGTATTTAGAACCATTCCGTAAAATAATTCCACCGCTAGGTATGATCGATATATCCCCCATTGTCGCGATTATCGCTTTACGACTTGCTGAGCGGGGCGTCGTGGAAATTTTTCGAATGCTAGTGTAGGATGATTTCTATGTCTATTTAT
>DKGN01000190.1 GCA_002453275.1 Caryophanales bacterium UBA6769 | reverse complement strand
AGAAGACCACATTCGTATTCAACATCTCGCCTCAGGGTTACGTTTAAAAGAAGTGTTAGCTCACTCTAACCGAATTGATGATTTACTAGAGGAAACGCTGGACTTTGCTTTTGATGAAAAGCGTGGTTACTTAACGAGTTGTCCAACAAATGTTGGGACAGGAATGCGTGCTTCCGTTATGATGCACTTACCTGCTCTCGTGATCTCCCAGCAATTGAATCAAATTGTGCCAGCAATTAATCAGCTTGGGCTTGTTGTCAGAGGAATTTATGGAGAGGGTAGCGAAGCTTTAGGTAACCTTTTCCAAGTTTCAAACCAAATGACATTGGGGAAATCTGAAGATGATATTGTTGAAGATTTACAAAGTGTCGTATTACAGTTAATCGAACGTGAAAAGCTTGCTAGAGAAATGCTCTTAAAGCATTCGAAGATTCAATTAGAAAACCGCGTTTATCGCTCATATGGGGTGTTACAAAATAGTCGAATCATCGATTCAAAAGAGGCTGCGAAATGCTTGTCAGATGTACGGCTAGGGATTGATTTGTCACTCATTAGTGGCGTATCTCGTAATATTCTAAATGAATTGATGATATTAACACAGCCGGGTTTTTTACAGCAGTTTGCTCAAGAATTACTCGGTCCTGATCAGCGTGACATTCGCAGAGCAACGATTATCCGTGAAGCATTAAAATTAAAAGAGCAATCTGACGAAGAAGGAGGATGTTGACATATGATGTTTGGACGTTTTACTGAGAGGGCTCAAAAAGTTTTGGCATTAGCACAAGAAGAAGCAATCCGATTAGGTCATCACAATGTGGGAACAGAGCATATATTATTAGGACTTATTCGCGAAGGAGAGGGTATTGCTGCAAAAGCACTTATCGCTCTAAATCTCGACCCTGAAAAAATCCAAAAAGAGGTCGAGGCGTTAATTGGTAATAGTGAAGAGAAAGTACAATCAATTCATTACACACCAAGAGCGAAAAAGGTGATTGAGCTTTCCATGGATGAAGCGAGAAAGCTTGGACATTCTTATGTCGGTACCGAGCACATTCTTCTCGGGCTCATTCGAGAAGGGGAAGGTGTCGCGGCAAGAGTACTTAATAATTTGGGAATTAGCTTGAACAAAGCAAGGCAACAGGTGCTCCAGCTTCTAGGAAGCAACGAATCAAGCTCAGGCAATCAGGGAGCAATGGCAAATGTCAACACTCCTACGCTCGATAGCCTTGCGAGAGATTTAACACAAGTCGCTCGTGATGGTGGCCTCGATCCTGTTATCGGCCGGAGCAAAGAAATTCAGCGAGTGATCGAAGTATTAAGTCGACGAACGAAAAACAATCCGGTTATTATTGGAGATCCAGGTGTTGGGAAAACAGCGATTGCTGAAGGTTTAGCTCAACAAATCGTCAATAATGAGGTGCCAGAAATCTTACGCGATAAACGTGTGATGACGCTGGATATGGGAACGGTCGTTGCGGGTACAAAATATCGTGGAGAATTTGAAGATCGCTTAAAAAAAGTCATGGATGAAATTCGCCAGGCTGGAAACATTGTCCTTTTTATTGATGAATTGCATACATTGATTGGGGCTGGAGGGGCAGAGGGAGCTATTGATGCTTCAAATATTTTAAAGCCAGCATTATCTCGCGGTGAACTACAATGTATCGGTGCGACAACGCTTGATGAATACCGAAAATATATCGAAAAAGATGCTGCACTCGAGCGACGCTTTCAACCGATCCAAGTGAACGAACCAACACTTGAAGAATCAATTCAAATTTTAAAGGGGTTACGTGATCGGTATGAAGCACATCATCGCGTAACGATACCAGATGGATCGATTGAAGCGGCTGTCCAGCTTTCTGATCGCTATATCTCTGATCGGTTTTTACCAGACAAAGCGATTGATTTAATTGATGAAGCGGGCTCTAAAGTAAGGCTTCGTTCATTCACAACACCACCGAACCTAAAAGAGCTAGAACAGAAGCTTGAAGAAGTGAGAAAAGAAAAAGATGCAGCTGTTCAAAGTCAAGAGTTTGAAAAAGCGGCGTCATTGCGAGATAACGAGCAAAAGCTACGTGAAGAAGTTGAACAAACGAAAAACGAATGGAAAGAAAAACAAGGGCAAGAACATCAAGAAGTGACAGCTGAAGATATTGCGATGGTCGTTGCAAGCTGGACCGGGATTCCTGTCTCGAAGCTTGCAGAAGAAGAAACAGAAAGATTGCTGAAGCTAGAAGAAATTCTGCATAACCGTGTGATCGGTCAAGATGAAGCGGTTAAAGCTGTCTCACAAGCCGTCAGAAGAGCACGTGCAGGCTTGAAAGATCCGAAGCGACCAATCGGTTCCTTTATCTTCTTAGGTCCGACTGGAGTCGGTAAAACGGAACTTGCACGAGCGTTAGCTGAAGCGATGTTCGGAGAAGAGGAGGCTGTCATCCGAATTGACATGTCCGAGTACATGGAGAAACATGCAACGTCCAGACTCGTTGGGGCACCTCCGGGGTATGTCGGTTATGAAGAAGGCGGACAATTAACTGAAAAGGTTCGCACGAAACCGTATTCTGTTATTTTACTAGACGAAATTGAGAAGGCACATCCAGACGTGTTTAACATTTTATTGCAAGTTCTTGAAGATGGACGATTAACAGATTCAAAAGGACGAACGGTAGATTTTCGCAATACAATCTTAATCATGACATCAAACGTCGGAGCAAGCGCACTGAGACGGAACAAATATGTTGGCTTTAATGTTCAAAGTAATGATCAAGACTATAAAGATATGAAAGATAAAGTTCTTGATGAATTGAAAAAGGCATTCCGTCCAGAGTTCTTAAACCGGATTGATGAAACAATCGTCTTCCACTCACTTGAGAAGAAGCATTTGCATGAAATTGTGACATTAATGAGCAATCAATTGAAGAAGCGCTTGCAAGAACAAGGGATTGACTTTGTTATTACAGAGGAAGCAAAAGATAAAATTGCGGAAGACGGATACGATCCAGATTATGGTGCGAGACCGTTGCGTCGCGCTATTCAAAGAAATATAGAAGATTTACTTTCTGAAGAGCTCTTAAAAGGAACGATATCAAAAGGAAAGCATGTCAAAATTGATATTGAGGATGGTAAATACGTCGTAAAAGAATTAACGAGTATGAAGTAAGGTGGTGTTGACCGAGAAGAGGATATCTTTTCGGTCAAGCCTCCATTATTCAGAAAAGTTCGAACTAAAAGTCGGGGAGAATGTATGGCGAAGAAAAAAACAAAATTTATATGTCAGGAATGTGGGTATGAATCTCCAAAATGGATGGGGAAATGTCCAGGTTGTCACAATTGGAATTCAATGGTTGAAGAACGGATCATGCCAGCTAGTTCTGAACGAAGAGGCTCCATTACAGCAATTAATGGCACCGGGAAAAAACCAGTTTCTATCCGCGAAATTAAGCGCGAGCAAGAACCACGAATCGACACGCGGTCGAATGAATTAAACCGGGTTCTAGGCGGTGGAATTGTTCCAGGGTCCCTAGTTCTTGTCGGCGGTGATCCCGGAATTGGAAAGTCAACATTATTATTGCAAACGTCGTATCAGCTCGCAGAAAATGAAGAAAAGGTGCTTTACGTATCAGGGGAGGAATCTATTAAGCAAACAAAGCTTCGTGCTGAGCGACTAGGGATTAATGCGGAATCACTCTTCGTGCTAGCCGAAACAAACTTAGAGTTTATTGAAGAAGCGATTGAAGACCTTGATCCAAGCTTTCTTGTTATTGACTCAATCCAGACGATGTATCATGCAGCTGTTACAAGTGCTCCAGGAAGTGTATCACAAGTGCGAGAGTGTACGGGGCAATTGATGCGGATTGCGAAAACGAAAGGAATTGCAATTTTTATCGTTGGCCACGTGACAAAAGAAGGATCCATCGCTGGACCAAGACTGTTAGAGCATATGGTTGATGCCGTTCTCTACTTCGAAGGAGAACGCCATCATGCGTATCGTTTGTTGCGTGCGGTTAAAAATCGCTTTGGTTCGACGAACGAGCTTGGAGTCTTTGAAATGAAAGAAAGTGGACTTGAAGAAGTGCTCAACCCGTCCGAGATATTTTTAGAAGAGCGTACGGAAGGAACGTCAGGCTCCACAGTTGTGGCATCGCTTGAAGGTACGCGAACACTCATGGTAGAAATTCAAGCGTTGATCACGCCGACGAGTTTTGGTAATCCACGCCGAACTGCGAACGGAATCGATCATAATCGTGTGTCTTTATTAATGGCAGTGCTTGAAAAGCGGGTTGGACTGCTTTTGCAGACGCAAGATGCGTATTTGAATGTTGCTGGCGGAGTACGTCTTGATGAACCAGCAATTGACTTAGCCATTGCAATTAGTATTGCTTCTAGCTTTCGTGATCGCCCGACAAATCCGGGTGATGTAATTATCGGAGAAATTGGCTTAACCGGAGAGGTCAGGCGTGTATCTCGCATTGAACAGCGTGTTCATGAAGCTCTTAAATTAGGTTTTACACGTGTGATTTTACCAGAAAAAAACATCGGTGGTTGGGTCGCCCCGAAAGGGATCCAAGTCATTGGTGTGAATACGGTTAGTGAAGCGTTACAGCACGCGTTGGAGGGGTAGGAAATTATGGAAGAAAAAACAAAAACAAAAACAGCAATCATAAATGAAATGCTACAACTTATCGCTCCAGGTACCCCGTTACGCGATGGGATTGATAACATTTTGCGTGCCGAAACCGGCGGACTTATTGTTGTTGGTTACGATGAGAAGTTAAAGAAATTAGTCGATGGGGGTTTTTCCATTGACTGTAGGTTTACACCTGCTTATTTGTATGAACTTGCGAAAATGGACGGAGCTATTATTTTAAATAATGAGGCCAATCGAATTTTATATGCGAATACACAGCTTATCCCCGATACAACTATTCCATCAGCAGAAACAGGAATACGCCATCGTACAGCCGAGAGAGTCGCAAAGCAAACGGGCAGTCTCGTCATCTCAATTTCCCAGCGGAGAAACGTTATTACGTTGTATAAAGGCAACGTGTATTATTCTTTAAAAGAAATCGGCGTCATTTTAACGAAGGCAAACCAAGCGATTCAAACGTTAGAAAAATACAAGGCAGTGCTTGATCAAGACTTAACGAATCTAGGTGCTCTTGAATTTGAAGATCTCGTTACAGTTCAAGATGTTGCACAAGTGCTTCACCGGATCGAGATGGTGCTACGTATTCGTCGTGAAATTTTAAACTACGTGAACGAGCTAGGGATCGAAGGGCGCCTTATTAGTATGCAACTTGAAGAGCTCGTTGGAACGCTTGAATTTGATGCTAATTTATTAATTCATGATTATCTAAAAGTAGCGATTGAGCCAGAAGACGTCATGAAGCAACTACGGATGTTAACGAATGAGGAGTTACTTGAAGAAAGTTCCGTTGCGAAGCTACTTGGCTTTTCAACAACTGATATCCGAAATGACGAAGCGATTACACCAAAAGGGTATCGAATGTTACATAAAATTCCTCGATTACCGACGCTCGTTATTGAAAATTTAGTCGAAGTGTTTGAAAACTTAAATGGGATTGCAAATGCAACGATTGTTGAGCTAGATGAAGTAGAAGGAATTGGAGAAGTGCGAGCCCGTGCAATTCAAGCTGGGTTAGAACGAATCCAGGAACAGGTTTTTATCGATCGACACATCTAAAGGGATGTTCAACCTTGCTGCTCGTGAAGACCACTTGATTACATTAGAATTGTCATACTTTGTCATCATATTGAATACTTTGTCACATAATAGTGTGTCAACTTGTTAACAGTATGTAAATAATTTTAAAATGAGGTTTCAAAACAAGGAAACTGTTTATAATGATAGAAGGAGGTGAATAGGTTGAATCAAAATTTATTAAAACGATTCGTGCAATTATTTTTTGTGTTTTCCGGTGCCATACTCGGTTGGTTATTCATACCTGATGTACTTGCACTACTAAACATTGATAATATTCCTGTACCGGTTTCTCCGATTGGAGCATTAATTGGTGGACTTATTTTATTTCTCGTTACGTATTGGTTATCAGATTATATTGTAGGACTCATAAAAAAAGTGGAAGAAGCACTTGTGAAAGTACCGATTGCAGATTTAATGTTTGGAACAATCGGGCTTGTCATTGGACTTATTGTTGCATTTTTAATTACTGTATCGTTAAGTGGCATGGAAATTTTAATTGTTAGTGATGTATTGCCTATTTTTGTCACCGTTTTGGCAGGATACTGGGGGTTCCAGGTCGGGTTCAAAAAGCGTGATGAACTCATTTCGTTGTTTTCAATTAATAAGTTAAAGAGCAAGAAAGAGATGGAAGAAACAGAGATTGACCCAAACGTCAGGTTAAAAATTTTAGATACGAGTGTTATTATTGATGGACGGATTGCTGACATCTGTCAAACAGGCTTCCTGGAAGGAACCCTCGTTATCCCCTATTTTGTTCTTGAAGAGCTTCAGCATATTGCTGATTCATCCGATGCTCTGAAACGAAATCGCGGTCGACGTGGACTAGACATTTTAAATAAAATTCAAAAAGAACTCGCTGTCAACGTAGAAATCTATGAAGGGGACTTTGAAGACATCCAAGAAGTCGATAGCAAGCTTGTCAAGCTTGCTAAGCTCGTGAACGGGATCGTCGTCACGAATGACTTTAATTTAAATAAAGTATGTGAGCTTCAGAATGTGCCCGTTTTAAATATAAATGATTTAGCGAATGCTGTGAAACCAGTTGTCCTTCCCGGAGAAGAATTGAACGTACAAGTAATTAAAGACGGGAAAGAGCATAACCAAGGAATTGGCTACTTAGATGATGGTACAATGATTGT
>DKGN01000182.1 GCA_002453275.1 Caryophanales bacterium UBA6769 | reverse complement strand
CTGCTCTGTTGGGCTATAAAAGCAGTGAGTTTTGAAGCGTCCTGAATTCCATTGGTCATACCATTGTGCAGGGCATGCGCCACCAGGATCGAAAAACCAAAGGCTATTCGTAGCGGGGTGATAACGGTTGCCATTAATCACCTGTCTAGCTGATCGTTTATCTTGCTCTCTCGCCCGCTGATAAAAATACCCTTTCATTGTTGCTTCAAAACCCCCAGGGCGTTGAAATACCATACGTTCAATGGAACGGATATCACGAAAGTCAAGGCAATCGCCAAGGACTCGGTTCACACCTACATTGCCAACCATGAGCATGCCAAGCTCACCTTCACCCTCGGCTTCAGCTCGCATTAACCTAGCTAACAATTCAACTTCTTTTTCATTGTGTTGAATAACAGCCATTTACTCACCTCTTTTAAAATTTATTATGACGGATTAAGGAAGGTGGTTGCCCAAACAGCTTATGCAGACATATAGGGAAAAGTGCATAAGCGAAGGCTCGCTTTCTAAAAGGTTAATTTTACGAGTGAAAAGAAAAAACTTCCGTACTCACTCACGTGAAGACGGAAGTTCGGTATCTATAGAATTTAAATTGCTAAAAACGTTGTAAGATCTTCTTTTTTTAATCTATTTCCAACAAAAAAGCTCCCAAACTCAGCATACTTCGCACTTGCTTCATCGAAGCGCATTTCGTAAATAATCTTTTTGAATTGCAAAACGTCATGAGCAAATAAAGTTACGCCCCATTCCCAATCGTCGAATCCGACAGAGCCACTAATAATCTGTTTTACTTTACCTGCATATTGGCGACCGATCATTCCGTGACTATACATAAGCTTTCGTCTTTCTTCCATCGGAAGGGTGTACCAGTTTTGATCGACGTCACGGCGTTTATCCATCGGGTAGAAGCAAACGTGATCCCATTCAGGAAGTTCCGGCTTGAGACGTGATTGGATAAAAGGATCAGTCTCAGGGTCAACATCTTTTTGAGGTATGTAATTTCCTAGTTCAGTAACCGAAACGTACGAATATGCCGGTATCGTGTACTGGGCAAACGTCGTTTTATTAAAAGCATTTTCTATTTCGTTCAATTCTTGCATCGTTGGACGTAACAAAAAGAGCATCAAGTCAGCTTTCTGTCCCATAATAGAGTACATCGTATGCTCACCTTCACGGTTTTGCTTCACGGTGTCCCACTCTTCAAGAAAGCTTAAAAATTCATTGAGAGCTTTTTCACGTTCTTCATGTGACGCTAACTTCCATGACATCCAGTCCATTTTTCGAAAATCATGAAGACAGTACCAACCATCTAATGTTTGTGGTGCTTCACTCATTTTCGTAACCTCCTTTAAAAATGTCACAGATACTATAACATAGTTAGAATATAGAAAGAAAACGAGCAAGTGAACGAATAGAAACAAATTCGTTACAACGACAAAAATCGGGAGTAGCTAAGTTCCCGATTTCATCGATGAAAAGACTTTTGTCGTTCTTTCTCGTACACGAGCGTAATACCGTTCAAATGCCCCAACTTCAATTGGACTTAAATCTGTACGGATGACTTCTGCTTGATGACTTAAGATAGCGGATAAATGTTTAGTTAAATTAGCATGGATCACGTCTTGTCGAGCAATTTCTGACAGGGAGGCCATCGTTTCCGGATAGATTGGAGGACATTGTTCAGGTACCCCATCCCCTGCGAGCTCGTAAAATTCTTTAATCACCTTCGCGCGTTCTGAGCCACTTCCACTCGTGCAAAGGTACACTTGAACCGAGACTCCACCCCGAATCCGTCGTTGGGAAATCCCAGCAAACTTTTTCCCATCGACACTTAAGTCGTAGCTTCCAGGACAATACGAGCCGACAATCTCACCTGTTTTAAATTCAATTCCGTATGGTGCAAGCAATGTTCTTAGAAGTGTAACCATTACTTCAAAGCCTTTTTCGATCGACAGGGAGTTATCCTTTTCATGTAAAATTAACGACAAGTTGTAAATGCCCTTATCAAGGACGACTGCGAGGCCTCCTGAATTTCGCACGATGACATTCCAATCATTCTCTTCTAAGAAACTCACTCCTGCTCGTAACGATGGAAGGCGTCCATCTTGAATGCCGAGCACGATCGTTTTATCGTGTACCCATGGTCGTGCAACTGCTGGTGACTCTCGATTACCAACAGTTTCGCATAGCGTATCGTCTACTGCGAAGGATGAGAGCGCATCACTTACTGGGGTAAATTGCGAATGGTCAATCAGTCTCCATGTTGGTTGATTTCTTATGACGTTTTCAATCATGTTCTTGTTTCTCCTCAGTTTGTTTACAATCCAATTCTACTCTTATTATAGCATTTTCGTGGACATGCATTTCTTTCAATTTATCAAGAAGCTATAATGGAGGGAGAGCCATGTTGTCGAATTAGTTGAAAGTATATAAGGGGGTGCTTTTATGAATAATCCAGAACAGCTTCATGAGGAAAAAGTGTTTAAAGATCCGGTTCATCGGTATATCCACGTCCGCGATCGGTTAATTTGGGATTTAATCGGGACGAGAGAGTTTCAACGACTGCGAAGAATTCGTCAACTCGGTACGACGTATTTAACGTTCCATGGTGCGGAGCATAGTCGTTTCAGTCATTCACTAGGTGTCTATGAAATTATGCGTAGAATTATCGCAAACTTTCACCAAATTAGTGAGTGGAGTGAAGAGGAGCGCCTGCTTGGCTTAACGACAGCCCTGCTCCATGACATCGGACATGGACCTTTTTCGCATTCGTTTGAAAAAGTGTTCCATCTTAATCATGAGTCGTTTACAGAGCAAATGATTCTTGGCGATACGGAAGTGAATGCTGTTTTAAAGAAAGCAGATGCAAGCTTTCCAGAAAAGGTTGCTGATATTATCGCCAAAACGTCAGAATACAAACATATTGTCAGTTTGATATCGAGTCAAATTGATGCCGATCGGATGGACTACTTACTGCGAGACGCTTACTTTACAGGTGTGAGCTATGGCCAATTTGATCTGGAGCGGATTTTACGTGTCATGCGCTTTCATGACGATCAAATTGTCATAAAATCGACCGGAATGCATGCAGTTGAAGATTACATTATGAGCCGCTATCAGATGTATTGGCAAGTCTATTTTCATCCTGTATCACGGAGCGCAGAAGTGATTTTAAGGAAAATTTTACATCGTGCAAAGGATTTAGCTACGAACGGGTACTCGTTTAAAGTGAAAGCGGATGCGTTTCACTCATTTTTCTCTGGTGACGTTAGTCTGTCTGAATATATCCAACTTGATGAGTCCGTCATTTTATACTACTTTCAAATGTGGCAATTTGAAAATGATTCGATTTTAGCCGATTTATGCCAGCGGTTTATGAACCGGAGGTTGTTTAAATATATTGAGTTTAACCCGATGCAAGTAAAGGAATGGCATTCGTTGTATGAGGCGTTCCAAGATGCCGGCATTGACCCAGAATATTATCTCATTCTTGACTCGTCCTCTGATTTACCGTACGATTTTTACCGACCTGGCGAAGAGGAAGAACGGATTCCAATTCAGTTGCTCATGCCGAACGGTGATTTGCGTGAGCTATCGAGAGAATCAGACTTAGTAGATGCCATTTCCGGAAAAAAAAGAACCGATCATAAATTGTATTTTCCGATGGACTTAATTGAAGATTTGTCCTCAAACGGAGAGGCGAAGCAGCGGATACTTGAGTTGTTGAAGCGAGGAGGAACATAACATGCTAGAAGAGCACGCGAAAATTATGTCGATTTTACAATCTGCTGGAGAAGTCGTTGGCAGAAAAAAACTACAAAAAATGATTTTTATCGCTAAAAAATTAAATTTCCCTTTTTACGAACGATACGATTTCCATTTTTACGGTCCGTACTCCGAAGAAGTGACATTGAAAGTGGAAGAACTAAGTAATTTAGGACTCGTCCGTGAGAAGCAAGAAAAAAATAAAGGGTATTATCAATATCGATACGCGCTAACAGTCGAGGGTGAGCAATTTTTGAAAAATTACGATGTCATGCCACCTTCACTTGATGAATGCGTAACAGCAATGAATAAAAAGAATGCACGTTTTCTCGAGCTCGTTTCAACGATTTTATATTTTGGTCATTTGCCTAAAAAAGAAATTAATCGCAAGATCTCCATATTAAAAGAAAAACAACATTACGAAGAAGTAGAGATCGATGCTGCATTTCAATTTATCGATTCATTGGAAGCGGTTGTCAATGAGTGAATTGTCAGGAACGTTGCTCATAGAGAAGCAGTTTTTCTCAAAAACCATAATGCCATATAAAGGCTAACAATAAGTAGAATGGTCGTCATGAAAATAGCAATATACGTCATCATAAATGTCGTTACAGTAGGCAGTGCTATTTGCGGATAGGGCAACGTAAACAAGATGGTTAAGCATTCAAATGAAAGTCCTGAGAGGACGATAAGGACATGCTGTCGAAATTTAGGAAGCTCATAGCGATAAATAAGCACGAAAAAGAGGATCGCAATGAGAAGTGTGATAACGCTCGAAATGATAAAACTAGCGATTAATTTATACGATAATAAAAAGACTAAGCTTGTACTCAGCCCGATCCCAAAACCGTAACAAGCCATGCGATGTTGAAGAATGAAGTTCGTCATAGTGATTCCTCATCCCGTAAACAGTCATTCATTAATACGTATACGTATGAGGTGCGAAACATGACAAAAGAAAAAGGTCACCCCTTTTAGTTCATGAAGAGGGATGACCTTTATTTTATACGTGGGGCAAAAAGGCGAGCTGATACAAAAATAAGAGAGCAAATACATAAAGGAGTGGATGAACGTCGCGTCCCTTTCCTTTTATGACCTTTAATAAAGGGTAAGAAATGAAGCCAAGGGCAATCCCAGTAGCAATGCTTGACGTGAGCGGCATACTAATGACGATAAGAAACGTTGGAAACGCTTCGTCGAATTCTTTCCAATTGATTTTGCCAAGATTTCCAGCCATTAACGCTCCGACGACGATTAATGCCGGCGCTGTAATTGCTGATAGACCTGAAACCGCGCTAACGAGTGGACCAAAAAAAGCAGCAACAATAAAGAGCCCACTGACGACAAGCGTCGTTAAACCGGTCCGTCCACCTGCAGCTACACCTGCTGAAGATTCGATGTATGCACTCGTAGGACTCGTTCCAAAGACCGCGCCAGCCGTTGTTGCAACAGAATCAGCAAGCAACGCATGTCGGGCTCGCGGGAGCTTGCCTTTTTTCATTAGTCCTGCTTGCTCTGCGACACCGATCATCGTTCCTGTCGTATCGAATAACGTGACGATTAAAAAGGAAAAGACGACCGCGTATAATCCATACTGTATAACATCTATAATAGCAGTAAACGGGTTTCCAAAAATAAAAAAGTCCGGAACCGTTGGGAGTTCAACGAAGCCATCAGTAAACGATAATTGCCCCGTAAAGAAAGCGATGAGTGCCGTGACAATCATCCCAAGAAAGAGTGCGCCGTTTACGTTAAGTGTGATGAGCACTACGGTAACGGTAAGTCCAATCAAGGAAAGAGCGACAGTCGGAGAATGCAAGTCACCCAACGTGACAAGGTTTTCTGGATGGGCAGCAATGATGCCAGTCATCCGCAAGCCAATAAAAGCAATAAATAGGCCAATCCCTGCCGTGATACCATACTTTAAATTTTTTGGAATCGATTCAATCAGTTTTTCACGAAAAGGGGTTAGTGATAGAATGACGAACAAAATGCCTGCAACGAAGACGGCCCCGAATGCAATTTCATACGGGATGTCACCTTGTCCGACTACGGAAAATGCAAAATATGCATTCAAACCCATCGCAGGAGCAATCGCAATCGGGTAATTGGCAAATAGCGACATCCAGAGCGTTCCGATGACGGAAGCAATAATCGTCGCCATAAAGACGGTGTCAAAGGGTACACCTGCTTGAGATAAAATGATCGGATTGACGACAACGATATAAACCATCGTTAAGAACGTCGTTATTCCTGCTAGAACCTCTGTTTTAACAGTTGTCCCATGCTGTTTTAACTTAAACAAAGATAAACCTCCTATCTGGCAGTAAAAATACTACATTATAATATTCGCTATCCTTTTTTAATGCAAGGAATGTTAAGCGCAAGAAATGAAAGTTTACTTCTTAATATGCTAAAATGGAGAGTAAACAATGCGGAGGGATTCGGAATGAAAGATATTTTCAAAAGCGACAGTTCAGACTTTAATATTATTACGAACGATTCGACAGACGGACATGGCGGTTTTGGAGCGGGTTCATTCTCATTAAATAATATGACCCCTGTCTTTATTGATATTGAAGAAGAAGAGGCTTTTATCGACGCGGGCGCTATGCATGCACGCAGTAAAGTCGAGCGACGCGTTCGATTTTTACCAGATAAAGACGAAGTACCCCCTCATGCAAAGCCGTATTGGCTCGTTTGGGTAACAGCAGAGCGTAAGGATGAGGGAGCTTATTATGCAGGAGTGACTGCCTGTTACATGACGGTAAATAAAGAAGCAAAACGTGGCTATAAAAATTTTCCTGATCACGTTAACAAAATGGATAAATCAAGAAAAGGCCAAATTATCGTCGAACATATGGATGACAAGTCGAAAACAATTTTGAAAAACTTTTTAAAAGAATTTAATGCTGAAATGTGGGAACGCTCTAACACCGCATTAAAAGAAGGCTTAGCCGCCTCTTAACGGTGTCGGTTTCTGTGAAATCTTTATGAAAATTGTGGAAACCGCTTGTCGTTCCCTTCATGAACAATTAAAATAGAAACTACATGGGTAAACGAGCTGATGATATTCGGTTCCGTCTACCGAATGTCAATAGCAAAGTACACACATGTTACTAGGACACAAAAGCGCCCGGGAAAATCCCCGGGCGTTTTTGCGTTCACTATTCGACAAACGGTTTTAATAAAATTTCCCACCATTTCTTTTCAACATCATGTTTCTTTTCTTGCTCTTCCTCTTCGTTGCTATGCAACGGGCAGGACGCATCAGGCTCTGTCCCTTTCACATAATGCGCATACGTTGTTTGCGGGCAATTATCGGTTGCGAGTTGACCGCTGACTGGATCGATACGCAAACCAACAACCCCATCAGGAG
Organism: Caryophanales bacterium UBA6769; assembly: GCA_002453275.1. Lineage (GTDB taxonomy): Bacteria > Bacillota > Bacilli > Bacillales > UBA6769 > Pueribacillus. The sequence continues at coordinate 829 of DKGN01000182.1, read as the reverse complement.
GTTTAAAGTTCACAACTTGTTTCGCTTCGTGTGCATCCTCCATATAATGTGCCCAAATTCGTTTTGCATAGCCTGTGTCATTCACTTTGTGTAACGTTTTGTTTTTGTCGTATCCTGACCAGACTGCCGTAACGAGCTGAGGAGTATAGCCAATCATCCAACTATCTGTTGACGTCGTTCCTGACTTTCCAGCGATCGGTCTTTTTATTAAATGTTTAATCGAAGAACCAGTCACACTCGCGTACCCGCTTAAGCTTTCATCGAACATTCCTGTCATTAAACTTGTCGTAATGTAAGCGAGCTGTTCATCAAGCACTTGCTTTGCTGGCTCTTCGTGTTCATAAATCACATGACCTTCTCGATCCGTAACTTTTTCAATAAAGTAAGGTTTCGCTTCTTTTCCTTTGTTTGCAAGGATCGCATATGCATGTGTGAGATCCATGACTGTAATGGGGGCGGTCCCGAGAGCGAGTGAAGGATATTCTGGTAATTGTTCGGAGATCCCCATCATGTTTGCTGTTTCAACGAGTTTTTCAAGTCCGATAAGCATATGTGTTTTAACAGCATACGTATTATCTGAAACCGCCATTGCTTGAGCAAGCGTTACGAAGTCGTTTGCATATTGATCCCCGTAGTTTTTTGGAGCGTACGTATCTGCTCCATCATTAAACGTAAACGTTGTTTTTTCGCTTAACAACGGTGTCGAAGGTGTAAATCCGTTCTCAAGCGCAGCATAGTAAAGAAGTGGTTTAAACGTACTGCCAGGTGCACGTTTTGCATCGAGCGCACGGTTAAAGCTACTAGCGGAATAATCTCTGCCACCGACGAG
>DKGN01000041.1 GCA_002453275.1 Caryophanales bacterium UBA6769 | reverse complement strand
TACTAAACTGCGTAAAAGCTGCTTTATGTAATTGTGCAAAAACCGCCGTAACTTTTGGCACTTCTTCAAGTGATTTTTTCAGTTGGATTAAATCTCTTGCATTGACATTACCGAAAGCTATTTTTCCAGCGAGTCTTTCAAGATCATAGACACCTTTTAGTAATTGTTTCAGTTCTTCCCGTAAAATAAACTGTTCGATTAAACATTCAACCATATTATGACGCTGTTGAATTAATTTCTTATCAATTAATGGCCTTTCAATCCATTTAGTTAAAAGACGTCCCCCCATGGCGGTAACAGTTTTATCTAGCAGCCATACTAACGATCCCTTTCTACCTTGTTGCCGGATTGTATCAACTAATTCAAGGTTTCTTTTCGAATATAGGTCAAGTTTCATAGAATCTGTTTGCTGTAAGACTTCAACTGGCTGTAAATGTTCAAGCGAACGTTTCTGTGTTCGCAAAAGGTAATTAAGGAGAAGCCCAAAACTAATTACATAGTTTTCATGTGTTAGCTTTTGAACTGTTGCCTGAAATTCTTGTGGAATTTCAGGATTATCTTCATATGAAATCGGAACACTAAATATCTTTTTTAGTTCCTGTTTTTCTTTTTCTAGCATTTTTGTTGGAACAATAATTTCTTTAACATTGATCGTGGATAATTCATGAATAACAGTTTCAAAATGACCATGGACAATCGTAACATAATTTTCACCTGTTGAAAGGTCACTAAAAGCAAGACCATATGTTGCTTGTCCTAGTGAAGTTAAAGCTGAAATAAAATTATTTTCTTTTTCATCCATCATGGATTGGTTCATGACCGTACCAGGTGTAATAACTTGGACAACTTCACGCTTGACAACACCTTTAGCCTCTGATGGGTCTTCTACCTGTTCACAAATGGCTACTTTATAACCTTTTTCTATTAATTGTGAAATATAAGTTTCAGATGCATGGTGGGGTACACCACACATCGGGATCGGTTCGTCCCCGCCGCCTTCTCGTTTTGTTAATGTAATTTCTAGTTCCTTCGCTGCCCGTACTGCATCTTCAAAGAACAGCTCATAAAAATCACCTAGACGAAAAAATAAAAAGGCATCTTCGTGCTGTGCCTTAATTCGCAAATATTGTTGAATCATCGGGGTGTAATTCTGCATAATTCTATTTTCCCCACCTTATTTCTACATAGTAGTCCAATTTTGTCTGTCCCTATTATAGCATATACAGTCATATTCTTAGAAAATTAATTGGTTCAGATGGAATGTTTAATCCATCTGAACCGTAATTTTATTCATCAAGCTCGCCTAGTAAAAAGTCAGCATCTAAATCTTCAAATTCTTCGTCAAAATCGTATTCTGAATCCTCTGCCTCGACTTCATCAACACAGCCATCAGGATTAACACGGACACAAAGCTTAGTTTCACCGATTACTTCTCCGATAAATTCTCTTTCGACTTCCACAATTAATTTGTGACCATTTGGAGAAATGGTTGCCTCTAGACAGTTCGGTTGTTGGATCGTTCTAACGACAACATCATAATCATCCGTTATACAGTCTTCATCTTTAATTTTTAACGGAATGACATCACTGTATTTCACACTCTCCGTTACGACTTCAGTTTTTGTGTTTTTATTATAGGAATACCATAGGTTTATATCATAACTACCTTCAACTTCGACGCAGTCTCCATCTTTTCTTGCTTTGTAATCATGATTTATAATCCAGCACCCTAATATGCTTGATGGTTTGTGTAACGGGTTCACTGTATGTGTTGCCTTAGAAAACTTACGACCTTTTCCGCAAACTGCCTTTGCTATAATCTCTCTATAGTTTTCATTGTCAGCAAAAGACATTGATTATACCTCCTCATCAATTTCTTCACTGACATACTATGCAAGGCGTATGCCCTGTGTTCGCTTTTGAACCCCCGAATTAAAATTAAAAATTAAAAACAAGAGCTGCACCTTATAAGCCTTGCAGTTAACCGATACTATGCGGTAATTGATTAGATCTGACCGCTCCGGCTTATTACTTCATGTCTTATTCTTATTTAATAGCAGATGTTGCTTTCAGTTATTCAATTATTTTTTTAACTCTATATTTGGTCATTGTAGCGAGCGGAGGCTCACTAGCCGCCCACGGAAAGCGAAGTATTCTGCCGGAGCGGTTATACGAAAATAGCCGTGAAAAAGACACCTTTGCAGGTGCCTAGATGGTTATTCCTCTTCATTTGTAATTTTATTTGTTACCGTATCAGAAATTGTAGTCGCAATCGTTTGAAGGAGTTCATTTACTTCTGTTTGCGATTGTTTGAATTCCTGTACTAACGGAATTTCATCTACTTGTGCCATTAAATCATCAATTGTCGCTTCGACTTTTTTTAAGGCTTCATGTTTTTGGTAATGTTGAAGATTAACTGCTTCCTTTTGATGCTTTTTAATACTAGCAATCAAACCTTGGATTTTTTCGTGTTCATTAATTTTAGCTTCAGCTTTTTTAAAAAAACTTACTTGCTCTGTCTGAGTGACCATGTCGGCAAGCTCCATTGCTTTTTCAATAATTTGTTCTTTCGAATACGTCACGAGCTTTTCACCTCTAATATTTCTTCCCGTTCTCCATCAAGTGTCCAAGTTTTTGCTGTTCTCACTCTAACGTTAACTAACTTTCCAATCAAAGATTTAGGGCCTTCAAAGTGTACAACCTTGTTCCCTCTCGTGTAGCCTGTTAGAACTCCAGCATTCTTTTTACTTTCTCCTTGTACGAGAACTTCTACGATTTCGTTTACATATGTTTGATTTTTTTCATATGCGATTTCATTGACAAGTGCATTAAGTCGCTGCAGGCGTTCCCTTTTTACTGTCATTGGGACATCGTCTTTCATTTTAGCTGCAGGCGTTCCTTCTCTTGGGGAATAAATAAATGTAAATGCACTGTCATATCCAACTTCTCGATAGAGTGATAAAGTATCTTCGAATTGTTCTTCTGTTTCGTTCGGAAAACCTACAATTATATCAGTCGTTAGGACAACATTTGGGATGGCTTTCTTAATTTTTCGCGCAAGCTCCAAATATTCATCCCGTGAATAAACTCTCCCCATTAACTTTAATATGTCTGTATTTCCGTGCTGGACTGGTAAGTGAATATGTTCAACGAGGTTGCCACCTTTCGCAAGCACTTCAATTAAATGATCATCAAAATCCCTTGGATGGCTCGTCGTAAAGCGGACTCGCGGAATGTCAATTTTTCTAATCTCGTCCATGAGCTGCCCTAACCCATATTCAGAATCAAGATCCTTACCATATGCATTCACATTCTGGCCTAAAAGAGTTACCTCTTGATAGCCTGCACGTGCGAGATGCCGCACCTCTTCAATAATATCTTTAGGCATTCGGCTTCGTTCTTTTCCTCTCGTATATGGAACGATACAATACGTGCAAAATTTATCACAACCGTACATGATGTTAACCCATCCAGAAATATTTCCTTTTCTCACACGCGGTAAATTTTCAATAATGTCGCCTTCTTTAGATAACACTTCAACAACCATTTCCTTGCTAAAATAAGCGTCTTTTAAGAGATTTGGAAGATGGTGAATGTTATGAGTTCCAAAAATTAAATCGACTTGTGGGTGCTTTTGTAAAATTCGATTTACAACCGATTCCTGCTGAGACATACAGCCACAGACACCAATAATTAGTTCGGGCTTCTCTCTTTTTAAAGCTTTCAAGTGCCCGATCTCACCAAACACTTTGTTCTCAGCATTTTCTCGAATCGCACACGTATTTAATAAAATGACATCAGCATCCTCAGCTTCCATTGTTGCCGCATAACCTAATTCAGTCAAAATGCCTGCCATGACCTCTGTGTCATGCTCATTCATTTGACAGCCATACGTGCGAATGTAAAATTTACGTCCTACACCAATATCTTTTATATCTTCTGGAATCTTAAATTCATAATCAATCGTTACTTCTTCTTTGCCACGGCGACGAGCGTCCTTTAAAGACGGGGGTTGATAGATTGTTTCAAAGTACTTCGAATAATCCTTTTCGGATTTTATGTCCGAAGAATTATGTTCATTTAGTTTTTTTGTCATGATTTCTCCTCCTCATCTTCAATTTTTATTTTATACATTCAGAACTAGTCAACTTACACATTATAACAAAAATTGCTCAAAAAGAAAAAGCTCTACTATTCATAAGAATAGATAAGAGCTAGCACATTTACACAAATTCTTTTAATAGTTCGTTAAATTTCTCTTCTGTCAAATCCAAATTACTGTGGGCTAATGACGTTTTGCTATAGCCTTTTATTAAATCTTGGTAAGATTTTCTCTGTTTGTCTTGGTAAATGAGACCTGTGACAAGTCCATCATTTTCCATTAAGGTTTTCATCGCCTTAATCTTATTAGCGGGATCATAGTTTTCTTGTTCATCAAGGCGGACTAAATTTTCTTTAAACCAATCGTACGTATTAATTTTATTATACGTCACACATGGACTGTACACATTAATAAATGAGAAGCCTTCATGTTCAATGCCTTGTTCGATGATAGAAGTCAGTTCTTTTAAATCACTTGAGAAGCTTTGGGCTACAAAGCTTGCGCCCGCTGTTAAGACCATTTCCATAATTGATAGCGTTGATTCAATGGACCCTTCGGGCGTACTATTTGTAACAAAGCCAAAATCACTACGTGGTGACGTTTGCCCTTTGGTCAAGCCGTAAACCTGGTTATCCATAACGATATATGTCATATCAAGATTTCGACGGATGGCATGAAGTGTGTGGCCTAATCCAATGGCAAATCCGTCTCCGTCTCCACCAGCAGCAATGACTGTCAAATCACGGTTCCCCATTTTAACACCTTGTGCAATTGGAAGTACCCTGCCATGAATTCCGTGAAATCCATAAGTATTTATATAACCTGAAATTCTGCCAGAGCAACCAATTCCTGAAATGACTGCTAAATCATCGGGTTCCAAGCCGACATTAGCGGCCGCACGCTGAATTGCAGCTTGCACAGAAAAGTCACCACAACCGGGACACCAATTTGGCCTTACTTTATTGCGAAAGTCTTTAAAAGTTGCCAATTGGAACCAACTCCTTTGTTTTCGTATACACTTCTCCTGGTAAAAATGGCGTTCCATCAAACTTTAATGCACTTTGGATTTTATCTACGTTCCCGATATTTAATTTTATTAAATTGGCTAATTGACCAGTGTAGTTATTTTCTACAACGATAACGTGAGTGGCATTAGTAACATACGGTGTTAACACTTCAGCAGGAAATGGATGCAAAAGCCGAATTTGAGCATAGTTAACCTTTAATCCATCTGCTTCAAGACGAGGTATCGCTTCTTCAATTGCCCCACGTGTTGAATTAAAACCAACAAGAAGCAGATCTGCTTGTTCATGCGGTGCATGGATATGCACGGGATTATTAAATCGGGACACAACTGTCTCCATTTTTCGCATTCGCTTTGACATTTGTAAATGCCGGTTTTCTGCTGTTTCAGATGGCCTACCTGTTTCATCGTGCTCAACACCTGTGACATGATGCAAGCCATCTTTTGTACCTGGCAACACGCGAGGGGAGATGCCGTCCTCAGTTAGTTTATAGCGTTTAAAGTAATCTTTATTTTCAAGTTCCGGTAATGGTTCATTTTTAATTAATTTTCCACGATTTATGTTTACCTTCGCGTAATCTAATGAAGAAACAGTCTGCTTGCCTAAAGATAGTTGCAAATCGGATAAAATAATAACAGGACATTGATAATATTCTGCTAAATTAAATGCCTGAACTGTGTCATAAAATGCTTCTTCAGCCGTGCTTGGTGCTAATACAATTTTAGGTATTTCACCATGGGTCCCATAAATCATCTGCATAAGGTCAGATTGTTCCTGCTTAGTAGGGAGCCCAGTACTTGGTCCCCCTCTTTGTGTATCTACGATGACAAGGGGGGTCTCTGTCATACC
>DKGN01000146.1 GCA_002453275.1 Caryophanales bacterium UBA6769 | reverse complement strand
CTGTTGGTCGTTATCGAGTGTTTTTGCTTTTTATTGTCGTGTTTGCAAACATCATTGCAAGTTATGAAGGAAACTTAGCGCCAATTGTTCCGTTGCTATTAGAAGATTTAAATATGTCTGTTTTGCTTTATGGCCAATTAAACGCGGTTACACTTGTCGTTACCGCCATTACTTCAATTATTTTTGGCGTAATTGCGGATCGTTGGGGTCGATCACTTATCGTTATTATAGGAGTATTGTTAACTGCAATTTTTATTTTTGTTTTAGCTGGGATTACGACAGTAGAAGGATTTTTCTTTATTAAAGTGTTGTTAGGCATTGTTGATGGCTTATCATTAGCACCGATTGCGGGACTTGTTCGCGATTTCTCACCACAAGTAGGTCGAGGACTTGCTTTTGCATTTTGGAGTTTAGGTCCTGTTGGGGGTCCATTTATAGCAAATTTTATTGCAACTTGGACGCTGCCAATTTACGGGACATGGCAGTCACAGCTCTATATTATGGCGGGAGTTTCAATTGTGTTGTGGGTTGTTATCGTCTTATTTCTCCGGGATTTATCGCCTGAAATACGTTCGAAAGTTTATGTTTCAGAACCAGAAGAAGATGAACAAGAGGTGAACACTGAGAAACAAGTCGACGTCGCCAAAGTAAAATTCACGACTATTTTTGCTCACCCTGTGATTTGGCTTCAGCCGGTTGGAATTTCAATTTATTTAATTCTTTATTTTACAATGACTGTTTATGGACCGTTACTGTTTACAGAGGTGTACAATGTAGCGCCAGCGATGGGATCGAAGTTAACGATGTATTGTTGGCTTGGGACATTTTTTGGACTTGTTGGGGCAGGGTGGTTGTCGGATCGGTTGAAAATGAGAAAAATCTGTACGTTAGGTGGTGCTCTATTAGCGGTAACATTTAATCCGATTTTTATTATATGGGGAATGCGACCAGAAACAACGATGACAACGGCAGCGATATTTGCATTTTTAAGTGGGTTCACAATTGCAACGGCCTACTCACCATGGATGGCAATGTATTCGGAGAACCTTGAAAAGGTTAATCCATATTTACAAGCGACAGGCTGGGGCCTGTTTGGATTAGCCGTTCGTTTTGAGGCATTATTAGTTGCTTTATTTGCTCCAATTGTCGTTAGTATTACAGGAACGTGGAAAACGTGGTTTATCATTGCTCAAATTTGCATGATGATTTACATCATTTTTCCATTTTTCGCTTTTGGCTCATGGTTTCCCAAAAAAGTTCAAGTCGAGTCTATTGACCAAAAAACGCAATGAGCAGGCTAATAGCCTGCTTATTTCTTTTTGAAAAACATAAAATAGATTCCAAATCCGATTAAAATTAAGGGCCAGTATTTACTTAAATACGTAACTAATACCGATTTCCAAATTTCAAGATCAGAATAAAAAAGCTCAATAATGGAAATTCCTATTAAAAGAAATGCGGTCGTAAATTTTGCGTTTTTTTGAAATAAAAAGGCAATCCCGATTATCAATGTGTACATCCCCCAGCTGTCAGGCCAGGAGGGGATGGATAATTTGGCAAAAAAGTGAAAGCCAAGACCGAATAACAAAACACCAGGGAACAGTGCGTGTTGTTCTTTTCCAATTGTTCCGTTCACGAGAAAGGCAATTCCGATAATAATTAAAATAATTGGCCAGTGTAAAAAAGCTTGAGCAAAGGGAAGGTTAAGGGAATCAAGTAAAAAAAAGCCACCAATTCCAATTAAAAGTGTCCCGATAAAAAGCCGTTGATTCTTCATATATTGAACACTCCATTACGTTTGATTCGTGTCAAGTTTTCTGACATACTTATCAAAAGATCTCGACAACCATCATAACATATGTCTTCATGTATTTTTCACAAAATTTTGGATGAAGATGAAGCGTACATGTTAAACTAGAACTAAGTTGAATATAGAGGGTGAACCGGTTGCACACGATTGTAGTAAGTTTAAATCATAAAAAAGCACCAATAGAAATCAGAGAAAAGATGACGTTCGCTGACGAAAGTCTCCCTCAAGGGCTAGTAAATTTACGGCATTCAAAAAGTGTTTTGGAAAGTGTGATTCTTTCTACTTGTAATCGAACTGAATTGTATGTCGTTTGTGATCAACTCCACACGGGGCGTTATTATACGAAGGTCTTTTTAAGTGAATGGTTTTCACTTCCACAAGAATCATTTGCTCCATTTTTACACATTTATGAAAATGATGAATGTGTGGAACATTTATTTAAAGTAGCTTGTGGACTCGATTCAATGGTTTTAGGGGAAACTCAAATTCTCGGTCAAGTAACAGATGCATTTTTACTTGCACAAAAAACAGGAACAACAGGAACGATTTTCAACGAACTATTTAAACAAGTGATTACGTTAGCAAAACGAGCTCATTCCGAAACTGGAATCGATGAATCACCAGTTTCTGTTAGCTATGCAGCGGTGCAGCTTGCTAAATCTATTTTTGGCCATTTGAAAAATAAGCAAGTTGTCATTTTAGGGGCGGGTGAGACGAGTCAATTAACAGCCAAACATCTACAAAGTGATGGGGTTAAGTCAATTACCGTCTTAAATCGAACCTATGAAAATGCAGCTGAGTTAGCCTCTCAATTGAATGGGAGAGCGCTACCGTTAGTGAATCTACAAGATGCAATCTCGTCATGTGATATTTTAATCAGTTCGACTGCTTCGACAGAATTTGTCGTGACACCCGAACAGATTGAACCAATTATAAAAAAGCGAAAAGGCCGTCCGTTATTTCTTATTGATATCGCAGTTCCGAGAGATTTGGATCCGACGCTTAATGATTTGGATAGTGTCTTTTTGTACAATATTGATGATTTAAATCAAATTGTTGAGAATAATTTAAGCGAACGAAAAAAAATTGCCGAAACGATTGAAGGAATGATTGAAGAGGCGATTGAAGAGTTCAATACATGGGTAAATACATTAGGCGTTGTCCCATTGATCACCGCAATTCGGACGAAGGCATTAGCCATTCAATCGACAACGATGTCAAGTATCGAGCGTAAGCTTCCTGACTTAACAGAAAGAGAAAGGGCCGTCATTAGTAAACATACTAAAAGCATTATTAATCAAATGTTAAGAGATCCGATATTAGGTTTAAAAGAAATGGCTGCTGAGCCAAAATCAAAACAAGTTTTGGAAAATTTTATTCGGATCTTCGCGATCGAAGAAGAAGTAGCCCGTGAGAAAGAAAAGCAGCGACTTGAGAGAGAGGCGACAAGTAAAAAAAATGAACTAGAAGCAACAGCGCCAGCTTCTTTAAAAGAAATGCCGCTCCGCCCCTAAGAGAGGAGGGCATACGATTGCAAGATATGGATTGGATTTATGAAATTACTGTTATCTTATATGCGATTTCTTTACTCGGATATTTCATAGATTTTTTACAAAACAACCGGAAGGCAAATCGTTTTGCTTTCTGGTTGCTTTCAATTGTTTGGGCGTTACAAACGACGTATTTTCTAATTAGAGTTTTCAAATATAATCAAGTTCCGATCTTATCTCCCTTTGAAGGATTATATTTAGTATCCTTAATTATCATTACGTTATCCTTACTTATAAACTGGTTTTCTCAGATTGACTTTTTTGTGTTTTTTGCCAATATTATTGGTTTTATTATGATGTCTGTTCATTTATTTTCACGAGAAAATGAATTATCTCCATTCATAACGGAGACGATGACAACAGAACTATTTTTTATGCATATTGCAATGGCATTTTTAGCATATGCCGCATTTACGCTCTCATTCGTATTTGCTCTTATGTATTTTATCCAATATGAAATTATAAAAAACAAATTAAGCTTAAAGAGGTTAGGCAGATTTGGAAGTTTAACAGAGCTTGATCGGCTGTCAGCATTTTTCACAATGATCGGTGTGCCGTTATTATTAGTTAGCTTAATTTGGGGTTTGATCTGGAGTCAATTGGCACTTGAACATATCGTTTACTTTGATGCAAAAGTAGTCACTTCGATCATTGTTTTAATCGCGTATTGTGGGTATTTATATGTAAAGTTTATGCGAAGGGAACAAGGAAAAAAATTAGCTCTTATTAATATTGCCGCGTTTCTATTATTGTTAATCAATATCTTCTTATCGCGATCATTTTCTAAGTTTCATTGGTGGTAGTTCCAAGGCTGTCTTTAGGAGGAAAGCAAAAATGGATAAAGTTGTAGTAGGTTCAAGAACGAGTAATTTAGCATTGACCCAGACGAAGTGGGTGATTGAACGGCTCAAACAATTACAATTGCCAATTGAATACGAAGTAAAGGAAATTATGACAAAAGGTGATCGCATTTTAGATGTGATGTTGTCCAAAGTAGGAGGCAAGGGGCTTTTCGTTAAAGAGTTGGAGTTAGCCATGCTCAACGGAGAGATTGATTTAGCAGTTCATAGTATGAAAGATATGCCAGCTGAGCTTCCTGAAGGATTAATGATTGCAAGCATTCCAGAAAGAGCGGATCACCGAGATGCTTTCATTTCTAATCACTATGACTCACTTGACTCAATGCCGAGCGGTGCGATTGTAGGTACAAGTAGTTTAAGAAGATCAACACAAGTGTTAGCTAAGCGTCCAGATTTAAAAATTAAATGGATTCGTGGAAACATTGAAACCCGTTTACGGAAATTAAATGAAGGTGAATACGACGCTATTCTGTTAGCTGTCGCAGGACTCCAAAGAATGGGCTGGACGGATGAAGTTGTGACTGAATATCTTTCAGTAGAAGACTGTTTACCTGCGGTAGGACAAGGGGCATTAGCAATCCAATGTCGTGAAAGTGACGAGAAAATGCGTGAATTACTGTTGAAGTTAAACGACGCGGAAACGTCTCGAACTGTTTCGGCGGAGCGTGCATTTTTACACAGACTTGAAGGAGGCTGCCAAGTTCCAATTGCTGCATACTCAGAAGTTGTTGATAAGGATACCGTTCGCTTAACAGGTCTTGTAGGAGAGCCAGACGGCTCGGTCATTATAAGTGATACTTTAAAAGGGCAAGAACCTGAACAATTAGGAAAAATGCTAGCAGATGATTTGATGAGAAGGGGAGCGAAAGAGATACTTGATCGTGTGAAAGAAGAACTTGACAATGAAAAGTAAACCGCTCAAAGGGAAGCGAATTCTCATCACACGAGCGAAGCCACAAGCTCAACAATTTGCAAATAAAGTTCGAACGTTAGGTGGAATACCTGTTGTTATCCCACTGCTCACGATCGGATCGCCGAACAATGTAGCTCCTATGATTGATTCGCTCTCTCGGATCCAACAGTTTGATTGGCTCGTCTTAACGAGTCAAAATGGGGTAAAAGCATTCTTTTCATTATACGAGGAGCTAGGCATTCATCCTGAAAAATTACTCAAATTAAAAATAGCTGTCGTCGGAACGAAAACACTCGAAGCGGTCGTGGCGCATGGATATGCTGGTCATTTAATTCCAGAAGGTGATTTCACAGCAGAAGCATTAGTTGAGGCATTGTTACAAAAACTACGTCGTGGTGAACGAGTATTAATGGCAAGAGGCAATCTAGCTCGAGATGTATTACCGGACTGTTTAAGACAGAATGGAATGTATGTTGAAGATGTCATTGCCTATGAGACAATCATTAACGAAAAGGCACAACCAGACTTAGTGTATGAGGTCATTGACCGTACCGTTGATGCAATCGCCTTTACAAGTTCTTCAACGGTCACACACTTTATCGAATTATTAAATGGTTATAATTGGCGTGAAGCTATAACGAATACGTGTCTCGCTGCCATTGGCCCGATAACGGAAAGAACGATGCTTGACAATCAGTTAACCCCCGGAGTTATTGCGAGCGTGAATACAACCGACGGGTTGCTAGAAGAGATGACTGCGTATTTTATGAGGAGGAATAAAGATGAGTGATCTGATTCATTTCCGGCGTCATCGCCGATTACGTCAAAGCGACAGTATAAGAAAATTAGTAAGTGAGACGACATTACATACGAACGATCTAATTTATCCGCTTTTTGTCGTAGAAGGAGAAAATATAAAAAAAGAAATACCATCAATGCCAGGCGTGTACCACCTTTCTCTTGATTTATTACGTTCTGAAATTAAAGATATCATTGCGCTTGGTATTAAGGCGATCATGTTATTCGGTGTACCTCTAAAGAAAGATGAGATCGGTTCTGAAGCATATAATCCCGAAGGGATCGTACAACGTGCCATTCGACTAGTGAAAGAAACAGAACCCCAACTAACGGTTATTGCTGATACGTGTCTATGTCAATATACTGATCACGGTCATTGTGGGGTCATTAAAGAAGGAATTATCGTCAACGACGAAAGCTTAACATTACATGCAAAAACAGCTATTTCTCAAGCAAAGGCGGGTGCCGATATTATTGCCCCTTCAAGCATGATTGATGGCTTTGTCCTCGCGATTCGCAACAGTTTAGACGAAGAAGGGCTTGAACACGTACCGATCATGGCTTATTCCGTAAAATATGCGTCTGCTTATTACGGACCGTTCCGTGATGCAGCTGGCAGTGCTCCCCAGTTTGGTGACCGAAAAACGTATCAAATGGATCCAGCAAATCGGATAGAAGCGATTCGAGAAGCAGAGTCTGATATTGAAGAAGGTGCCGATTTCATTATGGTGAAGCCTTCATTGTCATTTATGGATATTATTCGCGAATTAAAAGACACCTTTCCATACCCAGTCGTCGCTTACAATGTAAGTGGAGAATACTCAATGGTAAAAGCAACCGTTCAAAGTGGCTTGTTTGATGAGAAGGAAATTGTCCTTGAAACACTGACAAGTTTAAAGCGCTCAGGCGCTGACTTAATTATTACTTATCATGCAAAAGATATTGCTCGCTGGTTACGTGAATGTTGAAAGAGACAATAAAAAGGGGTGTAATCGTTGAAATCATTTAATCGCTCGAAGGAAGCATTTCAGAAAGCATTGAAAGTGATGCCCGGTGGTGTGAACAGTCCGGTTCGTGCTTTTCGATCTGTCGACATGAATCCAATTTACATGGATAAAGGCAAGGGTTCTAAAATTTATGACATTGATGGTAATGAATATATTGATTACGTTTTATCGTGGGGTCCACTCATTTTAGGACATGCTGACGACCATGTCGTTCAAACGATTAAAGAAACAGCTGAAAAGGGAACAAGCTTTGGGGCACCTAATGAACTTGAGACAGAATTAGCTGAACTTGTTATTGAGCGTGTTCCTTCGATTGAAATTATTCGAATGGTGAATTCAGGAACTGAGGCGACGATGAGTGCCCTCAGATTAGCACGAGGCTATACGAATCGAAATAAAATCGTAAAGTTCGAGGGATGTTATCACGGTCACGGAGATTCATTGCTCATTAAAGCAGGTTCTGGAGTTGCGACGCTAGGCTTACCTGATAGCCCTGGTGTTCCTGAAAGTATCGCAAAAAACACAATAACAATTCCATACAATGATTTAGCTGGAGTCGAATATGCATTTGAACAATTTGGCGAGGATATTGCTGCAGTCATCGTTGAGCCTGTAGCAGGAAATATGGGTGTGGTGCCGCCACAGGCTGGATTTTTAGAAGGATTACGCACGATTACTGAAACCTATGGGAGCTTACTCATTTTTGACGAAGTCATGACAGGTTTCCGTGTGGCTTATCATTGCGCACAAGGTTATTTTAATGTGAAGCCTGATATAACATGCTTAGGGAAAGTCATTGGCGGCGGTCTTCCTGTCGGAGCATACGGTGGGAAGAAAGAGATTATGGAGCATATTGCCCCAAGTGGTCCAATTTATCAAGCAGGAACCTTGTCCGGAAATCCTCTCGCTATGGCAGCTGGATACGCTACACTCTCCCAGTTAAAGCAAGAGACATATGCTGAATTTAGTAGAAAAGGTGACATACTTGAAAAGGGAATCCAGGAGGCGGCACACGAATATGAAATACCTCTCACTGTTAACCGCGCAGGCTCGATGATTGGTTTCTTTTTTACGAATGAGGATGTCATTAATTATGAGACCGCAAAAACTTCCAATCTCAACCACTTCACAACTTATTTTAAAATGATGTTAGAGGAAGGAATTTCATTACCACCATCACAGTTTGAAGGCTTATTTCTATCAACAGCCCATAGCGATGAAGACATTACCAAAACGGTTGAAGCGATCCATACTGTTTTTCAAAAGCTAAACAATTAGCCGTACCAATTTGGTGCGGTTTTTTTGTCGGTTTCATCTTTCAACCTTCCAAATGTGCCACTTCAACTTTGAATATTCACTTGTTTTCTTAATCATATTCACTATATTCAAGGCATAAACCTGTACTATAGCGAAGTGCACGAAAGAAAGGTGATGAAGGAATGGCGAATTCATTAAAATTTAATGTTGAAGAATCCATTTGGTTTAAAGAAGGAGAAGAAATTGATAATATTTTATCCGTTTCACTTGAACCGGAAATTTCTGTAGAAGAGCACGGTGATTATGCAACGATTAAAGGCGCATTAAGACTTGAAGGCGACTTTCAATTGCGAGGGGAATCGATTGAACGCGATCTTGATTTAGAGGAAACGAATGACCAATTGGCATTCCGATCGGTACAAGAAGTCCGAAAAGTAGACGATATGAATGGGGAGTTTGAGCATCGTTTTCCCGTTGAGATTACGATTCCAATTGAGAGAGTGGAGAAGCTTGACGACATCTATGTGATCGTCGATTCATTTGATTACAAGCTCCCGAATGAACGCTGTTTACAATTGTCAGCAGAGCTCGAAATTATCGGAGTAAAAGAGGAAGGAATGGAACGAACTGAATCGATAGAACGTGATGATGAACAACAAGGAGAACCACTCACATTCGACGAGCAATTTTCATTTGAAATTGATAGCGCACGCATCGAAAATAATGAAATGAACGGGGCAGAGGCGAAAGAAAATGAAGCAACCCAAACGGATGAAAAAATCATTGAGTTGGAGCAATCGAGGCAAACGGGACCTCAAATTGAATTAAAAGGCCGAGAAGACAAAGAACATATTGAAGATCATAACCTTTTAGTGGAATCATTAGAAGAGTCGGATCGGGCTTCATTGTATGAAAAAGATGAACAGGAAGAGCGTAATGAAGCTTTGGAAACGGAGGCAGAGTTCGAAGATGTGGCTGATGAAGAGCAAGAACAAAAGGAAGAAAGCGTTCGCGATGAAAACGCGCTTTATCTGACAAAAATGCTAGAGCGTCATGAAGAAGAATTTTCCACGTTGAAAATGCGTATCATTCAGCCAGGTGATTCACTTGAATCAATTGCTGAAGTTTATGATGTCCAACCCGCCCAGCTCGTTAGAATGAATGAAATACAAGATGATCAAGTTGAAGAAGGTCAAATTATTTATATACCGGCTAGAACGAGCAAGCAAAACTAATTCAAAACCATTCTAGATAGAACGCTAGAGCGAATCCGATTAAGAGTAACAATAAAATAACATCAATCGGAGTTGGGAGTAAAAGTGTGCGGATAAATTGAAAAATGGCTAGTGGCAATACGAACGCAGCGCATGTATCTCTTACATTTAACAACCATGGGGGATACTTTAAGCGGCGGTAGTATTGCTTTTTCTTTCCAAGCATTTACACGTCCTCCTCACAGCTTCTTGTTAATATCTTATGAGAACCGTCTTAATATGTTCATCAAAACTTGACGATAACGAACAGGAACGGTAAAATTTGAAGAAATTGAATAATTGTAAATGCGTTGAATGGGATTAGTATGTGTAGGGCACCTTTTAGAGAGAGAAATCAACATGAGCTGAAAGATTTCTTAAGGAAAGCGATACAGAAGTCACCCAGAAGTAGCTTCTTTGAAACAAATTCAATGAAATAGAAGAAGCCGGTAAATACCGTTAACTTGTGAGTTGCACAATCTTTGGATTGTGAAAAAAGGTGGTACCGCGAAAAGCACTTTCGTCCTTTATGGATGAAGGTGCTTTTATTTTAATTATCGAAAGGATAAGCTGTAATCGATTGAGGAAGGACGGAGGAAAAATAATGACGAAAGAATTGCCAACAAAATATGATCCGAAAACAACAGAAGAAAATTGGTATGCCTATTGGTTAGATGGCAGATATTTTGAAGCAACGGGAGATAAAAAGAAAAAGCCATACACGATTGTCATTCCACCACCAAATGTGACAGGTAAACTTCATCTTGGACATGCTTGGGATACGACGTTACAAGACATGCTAACGAGAATGAAGCGGATGCAAGGGTATGACGTACTCTGGTTACCTGGAATGGACCATGCAGGTATTGCGACCCAAGCGCAAGTAGAGTCCCAACTACGTGACGAAGGATTAAGTCGCTATGATCTAGGTCGTGAGAAATTTTTGGAGAAGTCTTGGGAATGGAAGGAAGAATATGCTGACCACATTCGCAGGCAATGGGCTAAACTCGGTCTCGGTCTTGATTATTCACGTGAGCGCTTCACATTAGATGAAGGTCTCTCACGGGCAGTAAGAGAGGTTTTTATTAAACTATATAAGAAAGGCCTCATTTACCGCGGTGAATATATTATTAACTGGGATCCGAAAACGAAAACAGCGTTGTCTGACATTGAAGTTATCCATAAAGACATTGATGGAGCTTTTTATCATATGAAATATCCGTTAAAAGACGGTTCAGGGCATATTGAAGTAGCAACGACCCGTCCTGAGACGATGTTAGGGGATACAGCTGTTGCCGTTCACCCTGAAGATGAGCGCTACAAGCATCTGATCGGCAAAACAGTTCTCCTTCCGATCGTCAATCGGGAAATTAAGATCGTTGCCGATGATTATGTTGATATGGACTTCGGATCGGGTGCAGTAAAAATCACACCAGCACATGATCCAAATGACTTCGAAATCGGAAATCGACATAACCTTGAACGTATTCTCGTTATGAATGAAGACGGTTCGATGAATGATAATGCAGGTCCGTATAAAGGGATGGATCGATTTGATTGCCGTAAGAAAATAGTCGAAGATTTACAAGAGCAAGGGGTATTATTTAAAATTGAGGACCACGTACATTCCGTCGGACATTCCGAGCGTAGTGGTGCAGTTGTAGAACCGTATTTATCGACGCAATGGTTCGTTAAAATGAAACCACTCGCAGAACAAGCAATTAACCTTCAAAAGTCAGATGGGAAAGTCAACTTCGTGCCTGCTCGTTTTGAAAAAACATACTTGCGTTGGATTGAAAACATCCATGATTGGTGTATTTCAAGACAGCTTTGGTGGGGTCATCGCATTCCTGCCTGGTATCATAAGGAAACGGGTGACATTCATGTTGGACACGAGGCACCAAAAGATGAAGAAAATTGGGAGCAAGACGAGGACGTGCTTGACACGTGGTTTAGTTCAGCCTTATGGCCTTTTTCAACGATGGGTTGGCCCGATGAAGACGCGGAAGATTATAAGCGTTATTATCCGACTGATGTACTCGTAACGGGATATGACATCATCTATTTTTGGGTCGCACGCATGATTTTCCAAGGAATTGAGTTTACCGATCAGCGACCATTTAAAGATGTGCTAATTCACGGTCTCGTGCGCGACTCAGAAGGACGCAAGATGAGTAAATCATTAGGGAATGGTGTTGACCCTATGGAAGTTATTGATAAATACGGGGCAGATGCACTCCGCTATTTCCTCGTAACAGGAAGTGCACCAGGACATGACTTGCGTTTTTATTGGGAACGGGTTGAGGCGGCTTGGAACTTTGCAAATAAAATTTGGAATGCTTCTCGATTTGCATTAATGAACATGGAAGACTTAACATATGACGAGATTAACCTAGATGGTGAGATGCAACTGGCTGACAAGTGGATTTTAACGAGATTAAATGAAACGGTTGAAGCGGTAACGACGTTAAGTGAGAAATATGAATTCGGAGAAGTTGGAAATAAGCTTTATCATTTCATTTGGGACGATGTGTGTGACTGGTATATCGAAATGGCAAAGCTCACCCTATACGGTGAAGACGAGAATGCGAAACAAATGACTCGTTCTGTGCTCGCTTACGTGCTTGAGCGCACGATGTGCCTTTTACATCCTTTTATGCCTTTCATAACTGAAGAAATTTGGCAGCACTTGCCACATGAAGGTGATTCAATTACAGTGGCAAGTTGGCCCGAAAAACAAGAGAACTGGCATGAGCCTGAGACGATAAATGAAATGAAGCTCATCCAAGAAGTCATTCGGTCGATCCGGAACCTTCGAGCTGAAATGAATGTTGCACCGAGTAAACCAATTGCAATGAATATGAAGCCAGCATCTGAACAAACAGAGCTCATTTTGAAGAAAAATGAAGCGTATATCCAAAGGTTTTGTAACACGAGCGAATTAACGATTTCACTTGCTGCAAAGCCTGAAGAAAAATCTGTCACACAAGTGATTTCTGGAGCGGAAATTTACTTGCCGCTTGAAGAGTTAATTAACATCGAAGAAGAAATTCAACGATTGAACAAGGAATATGATAGGTTAACGAAAGAGGTAGAACGTGTTCAGAAGAAACTTGCAAACGAAGGCTTCGTCAAAAAAGCGCCCGCAAAGGTCGTTGATGAAGAACGGGAAAAAGAAAGAGATTACATTGAAAAGCGTAAACTAGTCGAACAAAGAATCGAAGAGTTAAAACAATAAGAGAAAGCTGGACGGGATGCGAGAGAAAGAACATCTCGTCCCTTTCTATGTTTATGCAAGAAGGGAGCGTGCAATTTATGAAAACAATAGATGAAGCACTAACATGGCTAAATGGTCTCTTAACATTTGGAATTAAGCCTGGTATCGAGCGAATGGAATGGATGCTTGAACGGCTCAATCACCCTGAACGAAGGTTGAAAGCGATCCATGTCGCTGGAACGAATGGAAAAGGTTCAACAGTTGAATATTTAACAAAAATGATAATGGAAGCAGGCCAAGAAGTTGGCACATTTACTTCCCCACATGTGACAAATATAGCCGATCGGATTGCTGTAAATGGGCAGCCTATTTCAGATGAAGATTTTATCGGATTAGCAAATGAAATTCGTACCCTCACCGAAGAACTGGCTACAACGGATCTAGGGGAAGCGACAGAATTTGAAGTCATGACAATAATCGCAATCCATTACTTTGCGTCTATTGCCTATCCTGATATCGTCATCATTGAGGCAGGATTAGGGGGGAGACTTGACTCCACGAATGTCATATATCCGATGCTTTCTATTATTACAAATGTTAGCTATGACCATACCGATATATTAGGAGATACAATTAAGTCAATCGCTTCTGAGAAGGCAGGAATTATTAAATCAGGTGTACCTGTTGTAACCGGGGCAACTGGAGAAGCTCTTCATGTTATCGAAGAAGCTGCAAAAGCAAATCATTCGAAAATATATCGACTAGGCAGTGAATTTAAAAGTAAAAATGAGATCATCCTTCGAGATGGAGAGCAATTTGATTTTCAGTCTCCTTTCTTTACGAAAGAACACCTTCAAATTAAAATGAGAGGCACACATCAAGTTCAAAATGCTTCACTTGCACTTATGGCTCTTGATTTTTTATATTTCTTTTTTGGATTAACAGTCGAAGATGACGCTGTAAAGGCTGGCTTGAAAAAAGCAGAGATACGTGCTCGCTTTGAACAGGTGAATGAGCAGCCTACACTTATATTAGATGGTGCTCATAATGTAGCAGCCATACATTCATTAGTTGATATGATTAAACAGCGTTTCCCTAATGAGACAGTACATATTATTTTTTCAGCTTTGAAAAACAAAGACATCGAAATGATGGTTTCTCAATTGGAACAGGTAGCTGATCAAATAACTTTTACGTCTTTTTCCCATCCGAGAGCAGTTCGTGCACAACAACTTCGTGCTTATTCTAAACATAAAAATATCGTCCAAAATGACAATCTAGGAAAAGTTCTTGAGCAAGCAAAAGCTCCAACTGACCCGTCGGTCGTTACAATTATAACGGGTTCCCTTTATTTCGTTTCAGAATGTCGTGCACAATTAAAATTGTAGAGTCATAAAATCCGTCCTCGCTCATAAAATGGTTGTACAAGCTGTTGCAAAGGAGCGGGTCAACGGTGGAACATAATCAACGTATCAATCGTCGACAAATCAAAATTATTGTCAATGGACGAGAGCAAACAGTGAGACGGTATGAACTGAATAAACAATACTTCACGCAACATAGCGAAGATGAGGAACTGCATTCCAGTGAACGTCAATCTAATTACGTGAAGAAACGACCGAATAAACGAAAAAAAAGCAGAGGTAAACATCGTGTTACGAAAAAAGCTACCTTTAGAAACCTAAAGCCGATTTGGCTCTCCGCTTTGTCTGCCATTGTAATCGGTTCAACGTTTGGACTTTCTATGCTTTCCATGTTTGCGGGCGAGGACTCAATTATCGAAAATGCAGAAGGAAAATCCGAAATAAACTCGGATGATAGTTCAACAAAGACAGAAAAAGAACTCGATCTCCGTGTCCAAGTCATCCAGGCAGGAGCCTTTGAAACAAAAGAATCTGCGGAAGCCGCTGCAGAACAAATCCGAGCAAAAGGACTTCCTGTCATTATTGATAACGATGAAAAACATTTTCGACTTTACATTGGAATTGGGCTGAACAAAGAGCATCTCCAAGCGATGATGAATGAAATTGAAGAAAAAGGTGTAGAAACTTACGTAA
>DKGN01000025.1 GCA_002453275.1 Caryophanales bacterium UBA6769 | reverse complement strand
TTTAATATCGATTTCTTTTTCGTGAAGTTTTTTTATGAGGAATTTATGATCTCGCTTTGGAGTGGCGATAATATAGCCGCGAATAATCAAATCCTCATCTAATCTCCTAGCTCTTTCTTCAAGTGCAAGCTCGCCAATTTTGCCAGCAATCGTTTGCTTAGCTACATCCCGAAATAACTCAGGAACAGGTTCAACGAGCTCATTTAATAAATTCTTTTTGTCTTCAGTCCAAAGATGTAGAGTATTTTCGATATAATACTCTTGCCAGTCTATTATTGATTTTCCATCTTCTTTTGGAAGCCTTTTTAAAAATTTGCGAAACATAAAAAAGCCACCGATGAACATGATACCGATTAGAAAGACGGACCATAAGATTATAAAACCCATAAACCAACTTGACATGAGGATCTCACCTCTAAAACTTTTCTATTCATTAATATTATAAGAGTATCTTACCGAGGAAGGCAAGCTTCATGGCTTACGACGAAAAGTGATAACAATAACTTATCGATTTTAATAATACAGTTATATTTTACTTATTGATAGTTTGTGATGTATGATGGAAAAGGGAATGAATTGATGTTTCTTCGACAATTTTAATGATATCATTTATGATAAGAACCGAGGAGGGGAAGTTATGTCGAATAAAGATGTATTTAACGCAAAAAAATCATTCGAATCAAATGGAAAAACGTATCATTATTATGACTTAAACGTCTTGGAAGAATCAGGAATAGGCAAAGTTTCTAAACTTCCTTATTCGATTAAAGTTCTTCTTGAATCCGTACTTCGTCAATACGATGGGCGCGTCATTCAAAAGGAGCATATCGAAAATTTAGCTAAATGGGGAACAGATGAATTAAAGGAAATTGATGTGCCATTTAAGCCATCAAGAGTAATCCTGCAAGACTTTACAGGTGTTCCAGCTGTTGTTGACTTAGCCTCACTTCGTGGAGCTATGGCTGACATGGGAGGAGCTCCAGAAGAAATTAACCCAGAAATTCCAGTTGACCTTGTTATTGACCACTCGGTCCAGGTTGATAAGTATGCTTCTGCTGAAGCATTGGAATTTAATATGAAGAGAGAATTCGAACGTAACGAAGAACGTTATAAATTTCTGAAGTGGGCACAAAATGCTTTTGATAATTACCGTGCAGTCCCGCCAGCAACAGGAATTGTTCACCAAGTAAACTTGGAGTATTTGGCATCTGTAGTCCAATCTAAAGAAGTTGAGGGCGAGCTTCATGCTTTTCCAGACTCCTTAGTTGGAACAGACTCCCATACGACAATGATTAACGGTCTTGGTGTTCTCGGATGGGGTGTTGGAGGAATTGAAGCCGAAGCGGGCATGCTCGGGCAACCTTCTTATTTCCCAGTACCTGAGGTTATTGGTGTAAAATTAACTGGCTCATTACCAAGCGGAACAAATGCAACAGATTTGGCTCTGAAAGTAACGCAAGTATTGAGAGAAAGAAATGTTGTCGGCAAATTTGTTGAATTTTATGGTCCAGCCTTAACATCAATGCCACTCGCTGACCGGGCAACAGTATCTAATATGGCACCAGAATACGGTGCAACATGTGGATTTTTCCCTGTAGACGAAGAAACACTGAATTACATGCGTTTGACAGGACGTAGTGAAGAACAAATTAAATTGGTTGAAGAATATAGTAAAGCAAACGGTCTATTCTATACAGCTGATGCTGAAGATCCAACCTTCACTGAAGTTGTCGAAATTGACTTATCTACATTAGAGCCAAGTTTGTCAGGTCCAAAGCGTCCACAAGATTTAATTGCGCTTTCAGATATGAAAAAATCATTTAATGAGGCACTTGTTGCTCCACAAGGCAACCACGGATTTGGGCTCGATGCAGATGAAATTAATCGAGAAGTGACAATTAAGTTTGAAGACGGAACAAAAAAAGCTATGAAAACAGGCGCCGTCGCGATTGCAGCGATTACGAGCTGTACGAATACTTCGAATCCATCTGTCATGCTTGGAGCTGGATTACTCGCGAAAAAAGCAGTAGAAAAAGGCTTGAAAGTGCCTGAGTATGTCAAAACAAGCTTGGCACCTGGCTCCAAAGTTGTTACCCAATATTTAAATGACTCTGGTTTAACACCGTTCTTAAATGAACTTGGATTTGATACGGTAGGGTATGGGTGTACGACGTGTATTGGTAACTCTGGTCCGTTGCTCCCTGAGATTGAAAAGGCAATAGCCGATTCCGATCTTACAGTTGCATCTGTGTTATCAGGTAACCGTAACTTTGAAGGCAGAATCCATCCATTAATTAAAGCAAACTATTTAGCATCACCACCATTAGTCGTTGCCTATGCATTAGCAGGGTCAGTTAACTTTGACCTACAAAACGACTCATTTGGCAAAGATAAAGATGGTAACGATGTTTACCTCAAAGATCTATGGCCTACACTTGAGGAAGTTAGAGATGTGATGGCACAAACGGTCACACCAGAAATCTTTAGAAAAGAATATGCACGTGTATTTGATAGTAATGAAGAATGGAATCAGCTCGATACAACATCTGAAGAGCTCTATAACTGGGATACAGACTCCACATATATTCAGAACCCGCCATTTTTCGTCGATTTATCAACAGAACCTGAAAAGATTCAATCACTTCAAGACTTGCGCGTAATTGGTAAGTTTGGAGATTCGGTAACAACGGATCACATCTCACCTGCAGGAGCAATCGCAAAAGAGATGCCAGCTGGTCAATATTTGATTGATAAAGATGTACGTCCAATTGACTTTAACTCATATGGTTCTCGTCGTGGTAACCACGAAGTAATGATGCGTGGAACATTTGCTAACATTCGTATCCGTAACCAAGTAGCACCTGATACTGAAGGCGGCTGGACAACATACTGGCCGACTGGCGAAATTATGCCAATTTATGACGCTGCAATGAAATATCAGGAAGATAACACTGGCTTAGTCGTTCTTGCGGGCGAAGATTATGGAATGGGAAGTTCGCGTGACTGGGCTGCAAAGGGAACGAACCTACTCGGAATTAAAACTGTTATTGCGCAAAGCTTTGAGCGTATACACCGCAGTAACCTCGTATTGATGGGCGTTCTACCTTTACAATTTAAAAATGGCGAAAGCGCCGAAACACTTGGTTTAACAGGAACAGAAACAATTGAAGTCCAGATTGACGAATCTGTAAAGCCTCGTCAAACGGTTAAAGTAATCGCCACTGCAGAAGATGGCAAGAAAACAGAATTTGATGTTATTGCCCGATTCGATAGTGAAGTTGAAATTGATTACTACCGCCACGGTGGTATTCTACAAATGGTATTACGTGAAAAATTAGCAGAATAAGTTAGTCACAAAGAAGAAGGTCCGACATGGACTTTCTTCTTTTTTTTGGCGTAAAGGAAATTCGATTCAAAATCGAACAGTAGTATGGATGAATGGATAGCTTACCCGCCATCCACCCCTTTGACTAGTAATTTAAGTGAAGTTTGTGTACTAGACAGTGAGTAAAAAGAAGGTTAATGTAAACAATATATTGAGAATAACTGAACAACTGAAAAGTTGTATGTTAGAATAGGTAAGGCTATTAGTTAGAAACTTGGGGAAAGAGTGAAAAACATGTACTCTGTAGTAAGGGATATTCAAGTCCGCTATTCCGAAACGGATCAGATGGGCGTTGTTTATCATGCCAATTACATCATTTGGTTTGAACTAGGTAGAACAGAATTAATCGAAAGTTTACAGTTAAGTTATGTTGCTATGGAAGAAAAAGGAATCATATCACCCGTCATTGATGTACGGGCCACTTATAAGAAACCAGTAAGATATGGGGACAAAGCAAAAGTTAAAACTTGGTTAAAAAAATACGATGGTCTAAGAGTGACGTATAGTTATGAAATTTTAAATGGTGAAAATGAAGTATGTGTAACGGGAGAAAGTGTTCATATTTGTGTCTTAAAAGAAAGATTTCGTCCTATCTCAATTCGAAAACATTTGCCGGATTGGCACGAAGTCTATGAAAAAGTTAAATTGAGCTGACTGACTATGGCATTTGGAATTACAAGAGAAGAATTGTTGCAATGGAAGAATAAAGTGCGACAAGGTGAAATTGCTTTTTTAACACACTTTTGGCTTGATGATAGATTTCCTGAGGCGAAGACAGTAACGAAGGTAGGCTGTAGCAATATAGAACGCTTAATAGCTTGGGGCCAACAATATGAGCTTAAAAAGGCATGGATTGATAACCGTAACTATTATCCACATTTTGATTTAGTCGGAGAAAGGCAAATCTTGATTTTAAAAAAAGAAAATCAATGGGAGCAGATTGAACGTTTTCGATTAATTCATACTTTATAGGAATGAGTCGAATGAAGAAGAAAATTTTACTCACTTTAATGTTAACGATCCCAATCTTCATTTTGTTAATTTTGTTTGTAATCGGAAGAACACCGTTTTCAATTCAAGCGATTAAACCAATTGAGACTAGCGAGCATGCTGAACAGAAAGTACAAGTTCCAGCAGATGAAATAAAAGTTGAAGATAACCGAACGATAGTGACACAGCATTCGGAGTCTAACTCGCTGCACATAGTTGGGATCGGTGATTCGCTTACTGAAGGTGTTGGCGACCCTTTAAAAGAGGGATATATCGGCATTGCAAAAGAAGAACTCGAAAGAAAGTATAGTCTAGAGATGGCTATGGATAATTACGCAAAAAAAGGGTTGCGAAGCGACCAATTAATAAAAAAATTAAAAAAGAAAGATATAGCACATGCTCTTGCAGAGGCCGATATGATTTTTATGACAATCGGCGGAAATGACATGATGCAAGTATTCCAAAAGCACTTTTTCCATTTGAATGTTGATTTATTTGAAAAACAAAGTGAAACATTTGCAGATAACTTAAGGGAAATTATGACAATGATTCGAACTGAAAATGCTGAAGCACCGATTTTTGTGATCGGTCTGTTCAATCCTTATATGGTTTACTTTTCGGAAATTGTCGAAATTAATAAAGTGATCCAAATATGGAATCAAAAGACAAAAACAGTTTTAGACGAATATAGTCAAAGTTTCTTTGTACCAACCGACTTTCTGTTTTCAGATGAACAGGAATCACTTTTACACGAAGATTACTTTCATCCAAATCGTCAAGGATACGAACTTATGGCTGAAGAGCTTATCAGTCGCATAGAGAATGAACTTCTTTTTATTCCGTAAAGATACATGTAAAAGGTGAGTCTGACTATGCCATTATATTTAGAAGCAATAAAAGAAATTAGTAAGAAACATGAAGTCAAATCATTCATCCCTGACCAGGCCAACTTTATATTCATTCTAGAGTCTCCGCACACTGCTGAATTAAAACATAATATACCGGTAGCAGGCCGTTCTGGAACAACGATGTCAAGGCATCTATTAGGCGAAGACTTTAAACAACCATTAGGAATTTTGCTGAAAGAAAATGCTCAAGCAGGATTTATCAATGAAAAGTTAAATAAAATTGGACTTTTAAATGTTTCGCAAATTCCGATGCAGCGGAAAGCTTATACTGATGAAGAGACAATTAAGCATCACGATTCTTTTATTAGCAAACTTGAAACGATTCGAACTAGCAACCAAACGACAACTTACTCTTCACATGATTTGAATGAAGTACAAGCTGCATTAGTTTTCAATTTTAAAAACAGATTAAATGAATTGAGCAATCGAGAATGTACGCTAATTCCATGTGGACGATTCTCTCAAAAGTTTTTTGGTCTGGCCAATCTAATGAGCTCGCATTGGTCCGTAATTGAGGAAGTACCTCATCCTTCATATAATTCTTGGAGTCGGGAAAAATACAGTTCACAAATAAAACAATTGATAAAAACTTTTCATTGTTCACAATTTTAAAGTTTAGATTTAGACAAGGTAGGTATTATAGTAATAAACGTATTAAAAAATAAAAGGAAATTTTCAACAAATAAGGAGATCTTACATTTGAAAACGTTTTATGAATTTAATTTAAGTAATCCAGTCATTCAGTCAATTAGTTCGTTGGGTTTCGAAACGGCAACTCCCATTCAGGAACAGACGATACCGATTGCACTTGCAGGAAATGATGTCATCGGGCAAGCACAAACAGGTACAGGGAAAACAGCTGCCTTTGGAATCCCAATTATTGAAAGAAGCACAGTAGAACAAAGAGCAATTCAGGCGATTGTATTAACGCCAACGAGAGAACTCACCGTTCAAGTTGCAGAGGAACTGAATAGAATTGGACACGATAAAGGTATAAGAACGCTACCTATCTATGGAGGACAGAGCATCGATAGGCAAATTCGTGCCTTAAAAAACAGGCCACAGCTCATCGTTGCCACTCCGGGTCGATTGATGGATCATATGCGACGTCGTACGATCCGTTTTGATGAAATCAATACGGTCATTTTGGATGAAGCGGATGAAATGTTAAACATGGGCTTTATTGAAGATATCGAAGCGATTTTAAGCGAGATGCCTAGTGAAAGACAGACGCTTCTATTTTCAGCAACAATGCCAAGACAAATTCGCCGCTTAGCTGAAAGGTTTATGTCTGAGCCTCAAGTAGTTCAAATTAAAGCTAAAGAAATGACGGTTTCTAATATTGAACAACAATATATTGAAGTTCAAGAAAAAAAGAAATTCGACGTATTGTGCCGTCTATTGGATATTCAATCACCAGAACTTGCCATTGTTTTTGGACGAACAAAAAGACGGGTTGATGAAGTGTCTGAGGCATTGATTAAGAGAGGATACTTTGCCGAAGGCATTCACGGCGATTTGACACAAATGAAGCGTGATCAAGTCATGCGTCAATTTAAAGAAAAGACGATTGAGATCATGGTTGCAACAGATGTAGCAGCAAGAGGGCTTGATATCTCTGGTGTGACTCACGTATATAATTTCGACATTCCACAAGATCCCGAAAGCTATGTTCACCGCATTGGAAGAACAGGACGAGCAGGCCATACGGGCTTAGCGACGACATTTGTTACACCACGGGAACTCGATCATTTGAAAGCTATTGAAAATGTAACTAAGAAAAAAATTGTGAAAAAAGCAATCCCAACATATCAAGAATTAATGGTTGGACAACGTCAAGCAACTGTTGATAAGTTAATTCATACCGCTGAGGAAGAAGATTTAAAAGAATATAAAGTAGCTGCTGAACAATTGCTTGAAGATACAGACTCAGTGGCTTTAGTCTCTGCTGCATTAAGATTGTTAACAAAAGAACCGGATACAACCCCTGTTCACATTAGCTCAATTGCACCATTAAGAGTGAGGAAACAGAGAGGAAGAGGAGACGATAGACGTCGTCGGAGAGGTGGCGGAGGCGGAGGTTCAGGCAACCG
Source organism: Caryophanales bacterium UBA6769 (assembly GCA_002453275.1). GTDB lineage: Bacteria > Bacillota > Bacilli > Bacillales > UBA6769 > Pueribacillus. The sequence continues at coordinate 4,073 of DKGN01000025.1, read as the reverse complement.
CAATCGCAACCGTAATCAAATGCGCAGAAGAAGAAACACTCAATCTAAAGGAAGAAAATAAACACACTGCCCTTGTCGAATAGACGAAGGGCAGTTTACTGTTCACAGTTCTAAACTTGCAGGAATGGCAACTCCAATTTAAAATAAAGGTACTATAGAAAAAGAGTGGGGAACCGTATGAATGTCGAAGTTTCAGAAAAAGTCAAACACGAAGAACTTCAAGATTGGATTAACAGACTTGCCATTTTAAGCGAGAACATGAAAGCGAATGGCGATGATTACAATAGCGAAAAAGTATTTCAGCTAATTAATAAAATTAACAATCGTGAATTTTCCATTGGTTTTTGTGGGCATTTTTCAGCTGGAAAATCAAGTATGATTAATGCACTATGGGAAGAAAATTTACTCCCATCTAGTCCGATACCAACGAGCGCAAATTTAGTGAAGGTGAAGTCTGGAGATCCGTGGGCACGAATTTACTTTAAAAAACGGCAAGCAATCCAGCTTTCTTATCCTTATGATATTGACAAAGTAAAACAATACTGTCTTGATGGGGACGAAGTAGAGTCAGTCGAAATCAGCCATCCGAGCACTCACTTTCCAAATGATGTTGTTATTTTGGATACACCAGGTGTCGATTCAACAGATGATGCACACCGTGTTGCGACAACATCTTCTCTTCATTTAGCAGATGTTGTTTTTTATGTGATGGACTACAATCACGTACAATCTGAATTGAACTTTCAATTTGCAAAAGAAATAAAAGAACAAGGAAAGAAAGTGTACTTTGTTATTAATCAAATTGACAAACACCATGAATCCGAGCTTCCTTTTGCAGAGTTTAAACAAGGTGTTCTAATGGCATTTCGTTATTGGAATATTGAGCCTGATGGAATATTTTACACCTCGTTAAAGGGAGAGCATCATGCTAACAATGAATTAAAGAAGCTTAAAGCTTTCTTGCATACTTTAATCACTGAAAAAGATCATACGTTTACTGAAAACATCCAAAATGCCGCAGCTTCGATCGTAGATGAACATTATAACTGGCTAAAGGCAGTTCATGAAGACGATAGGCGGGATATCCAGGCTTCCTTAGCCCAATTACAATCCGAAGAACGAGAAAACATTAAAAAGAATTATTATGATGCACGACAACAACTAGAAATCCTCCATAATCAAGAACCAGCTTTTGAGCACGAAACAAAAACTGAGCTTGCAAAAATTTTAAAAAGTGCGATTTTAATGCCTTATGAAACTCGAGAATTAGCTAAAGCTTACTTAGAATCTACGCAACCAAAGTTTAAAGTCGGCTTTATTTTTTCAAAAAATAAGACAGAAGCTGAACGAGAACGACGGGTTGACGCTTTTTATACGAATTTTATTGAACAAGTTATCTCCCAGTTAGATTGGCATATTAAACAACTACTTGTTGATGAAGCAAAGAAATTTCAAATTGACGATCAAGAATTATTTACTCTTATTTACAATGAGAAAATTGAAATACCAATTTCAATCTTACGAGAGCAAGTGAGAGCTGGCGCAAGTATTAATGGTGATTACTTGTTAAAATATGCCGAAGATGTCGCCGAAGAAGCGAGAAAAGTGTATCGAGCATTTGCCAATAAGGCAATCAGTAAGTTGTTAGTATCGTTACAGACGTCTATCGACAAACAATTAAAACAACTTCATGAGATTATTGATAAAAATGCTCCAATCGTTTCTGCGATTGAAGATGCGGACTCGTTATCTCGAGTAGAACGTAATATTGATCAATCATTACGTTCAATTCTAACGGATCAAGTATATGCTTCGAGCGAAGAAATTAAAGAAGCTTTACAATCATTGCCTAGCAAAGAGAAAATTGAAGTTATTTCTGAAGATAAGGTGACGACAATAGATGAAGAGTCGCCAGAACAGCTACCTGCAAATCAATCAAACACCTTAATCAGTAAAAAGCAAAGTCAATCAAACTTTACTACTGAAACAGATTCGACGGCAATCGTCAAAAATTTAAAAACAGTTGCAAATGAAATCAAAGAAATAAACGGATTAACAGCAGTTGCACAAGAATTGAATGAACGTGCGAAACGGTTTGAGAACAAGCGATACACTGTTGCATTATTTGGTGCGTTTAGCGCTGGAAAATCATCATTTGCGAACGCATTAATGGGTGAAAAAGTATTGCCGGTGTCTCCGAACCCGACAACTGCAACAATTAACAAAATTTTACCGGTCGATCAAGAGCATCCTCACGGAACGGTTATCGTAAAAATGAAATCTAATCAAGATTTGCTTGAAGATATTCAAGCATCATTACGGCTTTTTGGGGTTGAAGTTGATTCACTAGAAAAAATAGAGGAGCATATCGCAGCGATTAAAGTAGATAACCTACCCCCGAAGGCAAAGCCACATTATTCATTTTTAAGGGCTGTTGAAAAAGGGATTCAGTTTTACCGTAGACATATTGGTAATGAACTATTAATTTCTTTAGACGAATTTCAATCGTTTGTTGCCGACGAAGAAAAAGCTTGTTTCGTTGAATGGATTGAGCTTTATTATGATTGTCCATTTACGAGAAAAGGAATGACATTAGTTGATACTCCTGGGGCGGACTCGATTAATGCGAGACATACAGGTGTCGCGTTTGAATACATTAAAAATGCTGATGCTATTTTGTTTGTAACCTATTACAATCATGCTTTTTCTCATGCCGATAAAGAGTTCCTCTTACAACTTGGTCGAGTAAAAGATGTTTTTGAATTAGACAAAATGTTTTTTATTGTGAATGCTGCTGATTTAGCAAGCTCAAACGATGAATTGTCTATCGTCATTAATCATGTCGCAGATAATTTACTGCAACACGGTATCCGTCATCCACGGATATTCCCTGTCTCAAGCCAAATGGCCTTGCTCTCAAAAGTGGGGAAGCAAGCTACATTAACGAAGGAAGATGAGCACCGTTTAGCAAGCCTGCTACGAAGTTCTTCTGACCAAGATATAGTTCTACTCGTCGAAGAGGGCTACTCGCAATCAGAAATTGAAAAGTTTGAAGAAGCTTTTCAAAAATTTACTGAACGTGAATTAATGGAGGCAGCAGGAGTAGCCGCTACAACAGAAATAGAAAGAGTAAGCGAAACTTTACGCAATTGGATTCGCTCAGCACAAGAAAGCCAAGATATTCGTCAGCAAAAAAAATTGGATACTGAAAAGACTTATGAAGAAGCATTGGAGCACGTCAAATCACTAGATGTTACTCTGGATAAACAAGCGTTAGCCCAAGAAATTGAGGAATTAATCTACTACGTAAAGCAGCGTATCTTTTTACGATTTCGTGAGCGATTTCAATATGTGTTTAACCCAGCCGTTCTTCAAAATGATAACCAATCGATGAAAGATAAGCTCCAGCTTTGCCTCAAGGAGCTTGTTGATGTAATCGAATTTGACTTGATGCAGGAGATGAGAGCAACCGCATTAAGAATAGAAGCATTTACAAATAAACGGTTAATTGAGGTCTTTTCACGGTTAGAACAGAGAATTCACGAAGAATCCTCAGCGGAATTCTTGCATAGCTTTGAGGTTGAGAAGGTAGACTTGCCTGAATTTCATAAGAAATTCGATACGATTCATCTTTCTGAGCTTTATCCAATCATGCAACTATTTAAAAATCCTAAACAATTTTTCGAACAAAATGGGCAACAAGAGATGAGAGAGAAGTTAGAAGAAGCCTTTAATCAACCAGTTGACAACTATCTTGGAAAGAACTTAGAACGGTTGAGCGACTATTACGTCATGGTTTATGAACAGACAATTGATGAATTACAACATAAAGTGGAAAGGGAAGTCAATGACTATTTTGCAGGAATGCTTTCTATCTTGTCCACAGATGTTGATATCGAACAATTAGAAACGGCTTATCGCAAGATTAGTTGCCTTTAAATCTTAGTTGAACGATACCATGCGGTAATAAATTGGATTTGACCGCTTCGGCAGAATACTTCGCTTTCCATGGGCACGGCCTCAGCTTCTTCAGAAGCAAAATACGCTTCTTCAGTGATCTTCGGACTCGTGCT
>DKGN01000056.1 GCA_002453275.1 Caryophanales bacterium UBA6769 | reverse complement strand
GCTTGAGGATAGTTGATAATTCCCATTGATTGAACAGAACCAAACACCCCAGTGTTATTTACGGTGAACGTGCCACCTTCAACATCTTCTCTCGTTAATTTTCCAGCTCGAGCCTTATGAGCCAATTCGAAGACTTCCTTTGCGATGCCTTTGATGCTTTTTTCATCCGCATTTTTGATGACAGGTGTGAACAGGACATCTCCGGAGGCGACAGCGATAGAAATGTTAATGTCCTTCTTTTGGATGATTTTATCATCTGCCCACATTGAATTTAATTGTGGATATTGTTTTAGAGCTTCTACGACGGCTTTAATGAAGAAGGAAAAATACGTTAGGTTAAAACCTTCCTTTTCCTTAAAGTCTGTTTTTACTTTGTCGCGATAAGAAACTAAATCGGTCACATCAACCTCGACCATCATCCAGCCATGCGGAATTTCTTGCACACTTCGAACAGTATTCGATGCAATCGCTTTACGAATTCCACTTAATGGAATTTCAATGTCTGATGTTTGCTTTTGAACAGGCTTTTCATCTTGTAAAATGACCGCTTCTGATCGTTCTAATTGATGACTCTGATCTTGCTTATTGCTTCCAGCAATATATTGTTGGACATCTTTTCTCGTAATTCTTCCGCCTTTACCTGTTCCTGTAATGTTCTCTAAATTTACATCGTTTTCTTGAGCTAATCGTAAAACTGCTGGTGAAAAGCGGCGTTTAGCATTTTGTTCAACTTGAACTACCTGAGAGTCTTCCATCGGTTCCTCCTCTTCAAGAACCTGATTTTCTAATCCATCTATATCTATGTAGCAAATAAGTTCTCCAACTGGAATCGCTTCCCCTTCTACGGCGATAATTTCTGATATTTTCCCGGAGAAAAGCGAAGGGATTTCGGCTGTTACTTTGTCGGTTAAAACTTCTGCTATCGGTTCATATTTTTTAACGAATTGCCCCTCTTTCACGAACCAACTATTTATCGTACCTTCTGTAACACTTTCACCAAGTTGGGGCATTACGATTTTTTTCGTAGTCACGTCTATAGGACCCTCCTTAAAGAACAACCATCAATTGCGCAGATTATTGTTATATTAAAATTCAACTAGTTCACGCACTGCTTTTTCAATTTTAGTCGGATTAATCATAAAGTATTTTTCCAATGCTGCTGCATATGGCATCGATGGAATGTCAGGCCCTGCCAGTCTCTGAATAGGCGCATCTAAATCAAATAAGCAATGTTCTGCAATAATTGCTGAAACTTCACTCATAATACTTCCTTCTTTATTTGCCTCTGTAATTAAGAGAATTTTACCAGTTTTTTTAGCAGCTTGAATAATAGCTTCTTGATCTAATGGATAGACTGTTCGTAAATCAAGCACATGTACGGAAATGCCTTCTTGCTCAAGCTTTTTCGCTACCTCAAGCGTAAAGTGTACGGATAGTCCATATGTAATGACAGTAATATCATCGCCTTCACGCTTAATATCCGCCTTTCCAATTGGAACGGTATAATCACCTTCAGGAACCTCTCCTTTAATTAAACGATACGCACGTTTATGTTCGAAAAAAAGAACAGGGTCTTTATCACGGATAGCAGATTTTAACAAACCTTTTACATCGTAAGGGGTTGATGGCATTACAATTTTTAATCCCGGCACGTTCGCGAATAAAGCTTCTACGGATTGAGAATGATACAATCCTCCATTAACACCCCCACCGTACGGGGCTCGGATCGTGATTGGACTGCTCCAATCATTATTGGAACGGTAACGGATTTTTGCTGCTTCAGAAACAATTTGATTAAATGCAGGCATAATAAAATCAGCAAACTGAATTTCTGCGACTGGTTTCATACCATAGAGTGCCGCACCGATACCAACTCCAACAATTGCTGACTCAGCAAGAGGTGTATCTATTACTCTTTCTTTTCCATATTTTTCATAGAGCCCATCAGTAGCCCGAAAGACACCGCCCTTTAAACCAACGTCTTCACCTAAAATAAAAACATCTTCATCCCGACTCATTTCTTCATCAAGTGCTTGTGTCACTGCTTCAATATAAGATATGACAGACACAGTAAGACCCCCTTATTCACCGTATACGTAATTGAGGGCAGATTCAGGTGTTGCAAATGGTGCAGCTTCTGCGTACTCTGTTGCCTCATCAATAAGCTTTTCAATTTTAGCTTCCATTTCAGTTTCAGTTTTTTCTGTTAAGATCTTTGTAGAATATAAATAACTTCTAAATGACGAAATGGGATCATCCTTTTTCATTTTCTCTAATTCTTCAGTGTCACGATACATACGATGATCATCGTCACTTGAGTGAGGAGTGAGTCGAGACGTCATCGCTTCAATTAATGTCGGTCCTTCTCCACGTTCCGCTCGTTCTACAGCTAGTTTAACGACCTCATAAACTGCTAGTGGATCGTTTCCATCTATCGTATAACCAGGCATTCCATAACCAATCGCTCGATCTGATACTTTCTCACAAGCGAGTTGCAATGAGGCGGGAACCGAAATCGCATATCCATTATTCTCGCAAAAGAAAATAACTGGTAATTTATGTACCCCCGCAAAGTTTAAACCTTCGTGAAAGTCTCCTTGGTTTGAAGAACCCTCTCCAAAAGAAACGAAAGTAACAATTGATTGTTGTTTCATGCGTGCAGCTAAAGCAATTCCAACTGCGTGTGGCACTTGTGTTGTTACAGGGGATGAGCCTGTTACAATTCGATTTTTTTTCTGACCAAAATGCCCTGGCATTTGTCTACCACCAGAATTCGGATCCTCGCCTTTGGCATAAATTTGTAGCATAAGCTCTTTGACTGTCATGCCAAAAGAAAGAACGACACCAATATCTCGGTAATAAGGCAAAACATAGTCATTTTGTCTGTCAAGCGCAAATGCCGCCCCAATTTGAGCTGCTTCCTGACCTTGACATGAGACAACAAATGGGATGCGTCCAGCCCGGTTTAAAATCCAAGTCCTTTCATCAAACCGACGTGCTAAAAGCATCATTTCAAACATTTCTAACACTTCTTCGTCTGTTAAGCCTAGCATTTTATGGCGATTATTGTTCACAAATACTTCCTCCTATCTAAAGGTGAAGCTGCAATCCATCAACTGCTAAAGCTGCTTCAGCAATCGTTTCAGACATGGATGGATGTGGATGAATAGTTTGGGATATTTCCCAAGGGATTGCATCCAACACTTTTGCAAGCGCGACCTCAGAAATCATTTCAGTCACATGAGATCCGATCATATGAATACCTAATAAGTCATCAGTTTCTGCATCAACAACAAGTTTAACAAAACCTTCTGTTGTTTGGTTAATAAGTGCTTTACCATTCGCTTTAAATGGGAATTTTCCAATTTTAACGTTATACCCTTGCTCCTCGGCTGCTTGTTCAGTTAACCCAACACTTGCAACTTCAGGGTGCGAATAAATACACGTTGGAATTTGTGTTTGCTCTAGCTCCATCGGTTGTAACCCTGCGATGTGTTCAACCGCAATGATACCTTCGCGTGAAGCAACGTGCGCTAATTGGTGTCCTCCGATACAATCACCTACAGCATAGATGTGAGATTCTGATGTTTGGTAAAAATTATTCGTCTGTATATGTCCATCTTGAATTGAAATCTCTGTATTCTCTAATCCGATATCTTCTAGTATCGCTTCTCTCCCAACACAAACAAGCAGCTTGTCAGATTCGATCGTTGGTTTCGAATTCATGGATTCAAGTTTTATCGTGACAGCTTGCTCATCAATTGTATGCTCTAAAATCTTTGCATTTGTAATAACGTTTACCCCTTTATTTTTCAAGGAGATAGTTACCGCCTCAGCTATTTCCTTATCCTCAGAGGGAAGAATTTGCGATGCTGACTCAATAATTGTAACGTCTACACCAAAGTCATTCATCATTGAAGCCCACTCAATTCCAATGGCACCACCGCCAACTATACTTATTGAACTTGGTAGTGCTTTCAGTTGAAGAGCCTCGTCCGATGAGAGAACATTCTCATGATCAAACGGAATACTAGGTAACTCTCTCGGTTTTGCACCTGTCGCTATGATGACATTTTTAGGAATTAATGTTTCATTTTCTTGTCCATTATTCATTTCGACTGAAATCGTCCCTGAAAGTGGAGAGAAAATTGATGGACCTAGTAAGCGGCCTTTACCTTCATAGATGTCGATTTCACCATTTTTCACTAATTGGGTTAATCCTTTGTATAGCTGTTCAACAACGTTGTTTTTCTTTTCTTGCACTTTAGTAAAGTTTAATTTTACATTTCGTGTCTCAATTCCAAAGTCAGTAGACGTTTTTGCCATCTGAAAGACTTCAGCGCTTTTCAACATCGCTTTGCTTGGAATGCAACCACGGTGAAGGCATGTCCCGCCAATTTTATCTTTTTCAACGATGGCTGTTTTAAAACCTAATTGGGAGGCACGAATTGCTGCAACATATCCTCCCATTCCTCCACCCAAAATGACAAGATCATATTCATTTGTCATTACTTTCTACCCTTTCATAAGTCCAATATTAGCGTAATTTATTTTTCAATATATGCTTATTGTTTAATAAAAATTGCGATCGTGATTGTTTTATTTTTTCAATTCGTTCCTCTGCCATTCGATCAGCGGCCTCATATGTAGGTATATTATTTTTATTAGAAATATTGATAATCGTTTTTATCTTATCATAGATCGCTTCCACTTTTTTCATTGCACGCTCTTTATTATAGCCATTTAATTCATCAGCGACATTTATTACGCCCCCAGCATTTAACACGTAGTCGGGTGCGTAAACAATTTCACGATCATGTAGCATTTTCCCATGTTTTTTATCCTGTAGTTGATTGTTTGCCGAACCAGCGATGACTTTTGCTTTAAATTGTGAAATTGTCTTATCATTGATAACTGCTCCGAGAGCACATGGGGAAAATATGTCACAATCAACAGAATAAATATCTTCAGGATTAACAGCTTGAGCACCGAAATCTGCGACCGCTCTCTTAACAGCTACTTTGTTAATATCTGTAACGATTAGTTTTGCGCCTTCTTTATGCAAGTGTTTGCATAAATGATACGCAACATTTCCTACTCCTTGAACTGCCACTGTTTTGCCTACAAGCGAGTCCGTACCAAAGGCTTCTAATGCTGCTGCCTTCATTCCCATATAGACGCCTACAGCTGTGACAGGTGAAGGATCACCTGAAGCACCGAATGCTGGTGATATTCCTGTTACGAAATCTGTTTCTTCATGAACGATATCCATATCTTGAACAGTTGTGCCAACATCTTCTGCTGTAATATAGCGACCATTCAACGATTGAACATACCGGCCAAAAGAGCGCAACAATTCTTCACGCTTATCAACGCTAGGATCACCGATAATCACTGCTTTACCTCCACCTAAATTTAAACCAGCTGCAGCATTTTTATAAGTCATCCCAATAGCAAGCCTTATAGCGTCTTCAAGTGCTTGTTCTTCTGAAGTGTAATCCCACATTCGTGCGCCCCCAAGCGCTGGACCGAGCGTCGTGTCATGAATCGCAATAATCGCTTTTAAACCAGAGCTTTTGTCGTGACAAAATACAATTTGTTCAAAGTTGTCATTTTCCATTAACTGAAATAATTCCATTCCGTTTAACCCCTTTTTTTGCAAAATATCTAATTTTGCACAACCTGGACTAACATCCAACATAAATAGACACATTTCCACTTTTGATTTATGATAACAGTAAGAGTTACTAAAGGATGGGTCGAATATGCAAAGATTAATCGCAGTTATTATTGTTATCTCGCCTGTACTCTTAGGTATGTATGGGATTAAGCAAATGCGAGATACATTTTTTGGCTATTTAAATACTCCATATCCACTGTTATGGGTTCAGTTCCTTGCTGGAGTTATTGCCTTTTTAGTTGGATTGTTTTTAATTGGAAGCTTTATATTTTATCGTGATAAAAAAAGAAACAAAGTTCAAACTCGCTTTACAGAAAATAATAAATAAAAAGCTCATGACAGGCTTTGCAGTCAAGAGCAATTTAAACGTGTGTAGTTTATCATAATTAAACCCACGTAAACAATATTAAATATATCATAGTTCAAAGTTCAGATCTATTGTCTATATTGTTTTAAATTTTCTGTTATTACCACTTGCAAATAATGTAAACTTAACGCGTATTCGCGATAATTGCCGGAACATTATGTTCGATTCTAAGTTTATCTGCGACCATTGCAATAAATTCACTATTCGTCGGCTTTGCTTTAGTCATGGATACAGTATAGCCAAAAAGAGACGATATTGAATCGACATTACCCCGACTCCACGCTACTTCAATTGCATGCCTGATCGCTCTTTCTACACGACTAGACGTTGTTTTATATTTTTTAGCAATGTCTGGATAAAGAACCTTTGTAATTGAACCTAATAGGTCTATATCATGATACACCATTGCAATAGCTTCTCTTAAGTACATGTAACCTTTAATATGTGCGGGTACACCGATTTCATGGATGATATTCGTTATACTCGCATCAAGATTTTGAACTTTATGTTCTTTTTGTGTGTGAAGTGATGTGGAAACAGACTTTTTGATTAATTCTGATTTTTTTCCGCTTATTTGACGAATATGATTGAGCAAATTCTCCATATCAAATGGTTTTAATACAAAATAGTCTGCCCCAAGCTCGACCGCTTTTTTAGTTACGTCTTCTTGTCCAAATGCTGTTAACATAATAATGTTTGGGGAATATTGTTCTTTGCGCAACTCTTCAAGAACGCCTAAACCATCCATATGTGGCATAATAATATCAAGTAAAAGTACATCAGGCTTTTTATCCTTCACCATTTGTAGACACTCTAAGCCGTTATAAGCTACCCCAATGACTTCCATATCTTGTTGAGCCGTTAAATACTCTTCTATCAAGTTAACGACTTCTCGATTATCATCTGCCATAGCAACTTTGATTTTTTCCAAAACTAAATTCCTCCTCATTTTTTTCAAATTCATTCAAAATAACCCAAAAGGATATATTTTCCTTTGCTGCTCTATTATAACATGTAAAATATTCTGTAAAGTCTAAATTTACTTTTTTTTATCATGTTTTTTCGACTTAACGATGTCACTTTATAAACAGCATTGTCGGTTTTTATCGAAATAATCGGAGTCTTTAATGGTAAAAAAAAAGCGAATGTGAGCTAGCTCGCCATTCGCTTTGAATCTTTAGCATCGCGGTTATAAATATTAATACCTGCTTCTTTTAACATCCACTCAATATGAACGCCATAGCCACTTGTAGAATCATTAACGAAAACGTGGGTGACTGCTCCAACTAATTTTCCGTTTTGAATAATTGGGCTGCCACTCATTCCTTGAACAATTCCACCCGTTTTATTTAATAAACGAGGATCTTTTATTTTAATAACCATCCCTTTTGTAGCAGGGAATTTTTGTTTTACAGAGCTAACGATCTCGATCTCAAATGCTTCGACTTTATCCCCTTCTAATACGGTATAAATCTGAGCTGGACCTTCTTCAACTTCCTCTGGTAAAGCAACGGGAACTAAATCATCATTAATTTCATTGTTTACAGAATAGTTTAACTTTCCAAAAATCCCAAAGGGGCTATTTTTCGATATACTTCCTAGCGGCTTTTCATTTGTAAATTGGGCAACCTTTTCCCCGGGATGACCATTGCTACTTTTTTCTATTGACGAAACCGAGGAGCTTAAAATTTGTCCGTTGTTCACTACAATGGGCTTCTTAGTGTCCATATCAGAGATTACATGACCAAGTGCACCGTACTTTTTTGATTTTGGATCGTAAAAGGTCAAAGTTCCTACCCCTGCTGCGGAGTCACGAATATATAACCCGATTCTAAATGATTTTTCATTGGAATCTTTAACTGGCTTAAGTGTTTTTTCAATTTGTTTATTTTCACGTAAAACGGTCATGCTTAGTTCTTTTCCAGTTTTTCCTGCCTTTTCAATATGAGGAGCGAGGTCTGTCATCTGCTTTATCTTTTTACCGTTAATTTCCGTAATCACATCTCCAACTTCAATTCCGGCTGATTCGCCTGGTGATTGATCACCTTGTGACGTGTGAACAAGATGATGACCAACTACAAGTACCCCATACGTATTTAATTTAACACCAACAGATTGACCACCTAATTTCACACGAAAATTGGGAAGAACGTTAACATCCATTTTCTTTACAGGAAATCCCCCTGTAGTGACCGTTACAGATTCTTTTCCTGCAACCACACCTTTAATCTCTAAATTTCCTTTATCCACAATCTCATGTAAACTGATTGATGTTTTATTTTTATTTTGAACTATTTCTGATGTTGCGGGGATATTTTGAATCGTTGTTTCATCATTTTGAAATAGTCGAACTTCATTAGGGATATTTAAATATTGTTGAAATGATTTAGAAAAACTTGCTGTTAGTAAGAAACTAAGGAGAACTAAACCAACTATATTTCTTATCTTTATCCTCTTCACCAATTTCACTCCTCGCTTCTTATCCACACCTCCACCATGGCTGCATTCTTATAGTTAACCTCGAGGCAAGTTATTATAACTGTAAAGATAAGAAAAGCTATCCTAGTATTGGATAGCGAATTTATGAATGGTGTTTTATTTTAGATGCTAATTCAATTAATTCCTCAGCATGTTGCTTTGTTAAAGCAGTCATTTTTGCGCCGGAAAGCATTCGTGCGACTTCTTTAATTTTTTCTTCGTCGTTTAATAAACTAACGTCTGTAATCGTACGATTATTACTTGTTGTCTTTTTTGATATGTACAAGTGGTTGTCTGCAATTGCAGCAACTTGGGGAAGATGAGTAATACAAAACACTTGCGATGTTAGCGATAAGTTTTGGATTTTTTCAGCCATTGCCTGTGCGACTCTTCCACTGACACCTGTATCGACTTCGTCAAAAATAATGGATGTGATACCTTCTTGGCTAGAAAATATCGTTTTTAAGGCTAACATAATTCTCGACAATTCTCCACCTGAGGCAGTACGGATAAGCGGTTTTAAAGGTTCTCCTGGGTTTGTAGAAATGTAAAATTCAATTACATCGATTCCATCTTTTAAAAATTGTCGCTCTGTCTTTGTAAATTGAATTTTAAATTTTGTCTTGTCCATGTAAAGCGATTCCAGTTCTTGTTGAATTAATTTTGCAAGCACTTCAGCGACTTCTTTACGAGCCTGACTGAGCCTGTTCCCAGCCTTAAGTAAGTCGTGTTCTGTTTTTTTAATTTGCTTGTCAATTTCTTCAAGATGGATTTCACGATTTTGAATCGTATCTATCTCGCTTTTGATTTTTGTTGCGTAGTTAAGAACTTCTTTAATCGTCGATCCATATTTTCTTTTCAATTGGTTAATGTCGTTCAATCGTTCTTCGATATAATCAAGCCGTTCTGGATTGAATTCAAGACTATCCCATTTTGCTCTTAACTGCGAACTGACGTCTTCCAATACGTAAAAGCAATTTGTTACAGCGTCTTGACTTGCTTTTAATTCGGCTTCAAGCTCACTAACACCTTCTAATTCATTCATTGCATTTGCGACCCAGTATAGTCCCCGATTATCCTCTGACAATGCTTTATAGGCACTGCCAATCGATTCATACAGTCTTTCATAATTGGACAATGTTATTTTCTCTTGGTTAAGCTCTTCCTCTTCATCTGGAAGCAGGTTGGCCTCTTCAATTTCTTTAGCCTGATATTGTATTAAGTCTAGACGATGCGCCATTTGTTGTTCATCGTTAGCTAATTGTTTTTGTTTTTCTTTTAATTGCATATAATGTGTGTGCAATTTTTTATATTTATTTAAATACGGCTTAACCTTATCTTTACCGTAATCATCAAGTAGTATGATGTGGTTTTCAGTTTGCATGAGACTTTGATGCTCATGCTGTCCATGAATATCTACAATCATTCCACCAACATGGCGTAATATCGTGAGCGTGACAAGTTTATTATTAATCCTACAAATACTTTTACCTGTGTGTGAAATTTCACGTTGGAGAATGATTTCTCCTTCTCCCGATTCAATACCATATTCTCCAAGCTTTGACATGACAGGGTGTGTTTCATCAACAAAAAAAAGGCCTTCAAGCTCGGCTTTTTTTTCACCGTACCGTACGAATTCAACAGAACCTCGCCCACCTGACAAAAGATGAATAGCGTCAATGATAATCGATTTACCAGCACCTGTTTCCCCTGTAAATACAGTTAATCCTTCGTCAAAATTTAAAGTTAGTTCTTCTATAATTGCAAAATTTTTAATCGATAACTCGGCCAGCATTAAAATCACACCTTATTAAAGCATTCGTAAAAAACGGTTCGTAATACTTTCGCTTTGCTTTTTACTACGACAAATGATGAGGATCGTATCATCACCACTAATAGTTCCCATGATTTCTTGCCAATCTAAATTATCAATCAATGCAGCGACTGCATTGGCATTTCCCGGTAATGTTTTTAGCACGACTAAATTGTCTGAGTAATCAATGTTAATAAAGCTGTCAACGAGAGTTCTTTTTAATTTTTGCAATGGATTAAATCGATTGTCCGCAGGCAAACTGTATTTATAACGTCCATCCGGTAATGGAACTTTAACTAAGTGAAGTTCTTTAATGTCACGAGATATAGTCGCTTGAGTTACGTTATAACCAGCTTTTTTTAAAGAATCGACTAATTCATCTTGAGTTTCAACTTCGTCCCTTGTTATGATTTCTCGGATTTTAATATGGCGCTTCCCCTTCGTCATGAAACCACCTCATTTACTATTTTATGTGCGAAATAAATTTTTGTGGGCTTTCGTCACGATTTGTTCAGGTGCAGGGATGTTTTGAATTAGCGGTTCGTTCGTCCAGCGTAATAACATGAGAAACTCAATGTTTCCATCTCCACCTGTTATCGGGGAATACGTTAATCCAGAAACGACAAAGCCAAGCTCGTTAGAAAATTCAATCATTTTATGAAGGACTTGAACGTGCGTTTTTCTTTCACGCACGATCCCTCTTTTGCCAACATCTTCTCTTCCTGCTTCAAATTGTGGCTTAACAAGAGCAACAACAGTCCCGTCTTCTGCAATGATGTCGGTTAACTTCGGTAAAATATGTTTTAAAGAGATAAATGAAACATCAATCGTTGCAAACGATGGCTTTGGCACAAATTCTTCTGGATGAGCATATCTAAAGTTGAGCCTTTCTCTCACGATGACGCGCTCGTCATTCCTTAATTTCCAGGCAAGCTGATTGTAGCCCACATCAACTGCATATACTTTTTTTGCACCGGATTGGAGCATGCAATCAGTAAAACCCCCTGTTGATGCCCCAATATCGATTGCAATTGCACCGTTTAAATCAAGTTGAAAATAGACTATTGCTTTTTCTAATTTATAGCCACCGCGGCCAACATATTTTTGTTTGTTGCCCTTGACTGTAATTTCTATATCAGCGCTAAGTCTTTGGCCAGGTTTATCGATCCGATGATTTTCAACAAACACAATTCCAGCCATTACTGCGCGTTTTGCTTGTTCTCTCGTATCAAATAAGCCCTTCTTAACAAGAAGTAAATCAATTCGTTCTTTTTCAGCCATTTTTTAAAGCCCTTAACTGCTTTTGGATCATAACTTTTACCCGATTTACGATATTTTCTTTCGTAAGCCCGACTTCTACAAGCAAGTCTGACACACTTCCGTGCTCAATGTATTCATCTGGTATGCCTATCCGTTCAATTGTCGTGTTAAATTTTTGCTCGTTCATAAATTCCAATACATAACTGCCAAATCCACCTTGTAAAGCAGCTTCTTCAATCGAGACAATCGGAATGCCTTCTTGACCTAATTGAATTAACATCGCTTCATCAAGCGGTTTAATACTTCTCGCGTTGATAACGCGAGCAAATATGCCAATCTTCTCTAATTCATCAGCAGCTTGCAGAACCTCTTGTAAAATTGGCCCAAAGGACAGTAACGCAACATCCGAGCCTTCTCGAAGCACTTCCCACGTCCCGATCGGGATTTCCCGAAGTTCTTCGTCCATTTTAATTCCATAACCGTTTCCACGCGGGAAGCGAACCGCAATAGGTCCTTCATGTTGCAGGGCGGTATACACCATATGCTGAAGCTCATTTTCATCTTTTGCCATTAAAATAGTTAAATTAGGAACGTGTCTCATAAAATTTATATCAAAAACACCATGGTGAGTTTCTCCATCTGCTCCTACGAAGCCAGAGCGATCAACGGCAAAGAATACGTTAAGGTTTTGTCTACAAACGTCGTGAACTAATTGATCATATCCACGCTGTAAAAACGTTGAGTAAATTGATAATACGGGTTTCATCTTATCAATTGCCAAGCCGGCCGCCATCGTAACGGCATGCTGTTCAGCAATTCCAACATCAAAAAGTCGCTCAGGAAATTCTTCTCCAAATTCCTCAAGCTTTGACCCAACGGTCATTGCGGGAGTGATCAAAACGATGCGCTCATCTTCCCTCGCTAACTTTCGTAATGTTTCACTTACAACCTTACTATAGCCCGGTCCAGTGCTTGCTTGTTTGATGACTTCGCCACTTTCAATTTTGTATGGACCAAGTCCATGCCACGTGCCAACCTTATCATTTTCAGCTGGAAAATAGCCTTTTCCTTTTTTTGTTATAGCATGAAGAAGAACGGGTCCATCCGTTTTCTTTGCATAATTCATATTTTCCATTAAATCATCAAAATTATGTCCATCTACAGGGCCTAAATACTTAAATCCAAGTTCTTCGAAGAACATTCCTTGAACGAGCAAGTATTTTACACTATCTTTTACTCGTTCTGCTACTGAAGCAATCTTCCCACCAAAAGCAGGTATCTTTTTCATTAAATATTCAACGTCGTCTTTTACTTTGTTGTATTTACCAGCCGTTCTCATTCGACCTAAAATATTGTGTAATGCTCCGACGTTCGGAGCAATTGACATTTCATTATCATTCAATATAACAATTAAATTTTTCTTCTCATCACCGATATGATTCAGGGCTTCTAATGCCATGCCACCAGTTAATGCACCGTCACCAATAACAGCAACGACATGTTCGTTTGTCCCTTTTAAGTCCCTAGCTACCGCCATTCCCATTGCAGCCGATAGTGAAGTCGAGCTATGGCCAGTCTCCCAAATATCGTGATCGCTTTCACTTCGTTTAGGGAATCCAGATAACCCCTTATATTTTCGAAGGGTTTCAAACTTATCGGCCCTACCCGTTAATATTTTATGAACATAGGATTGGTGACCAACATCCCAAATTATTTTATCCGTTGGGCTGTCAAATATTTTATGCAACGCTAACGTCAACTCAACAACGCCAAGGTTTGGTCCTAAATGCCCACCTGTAACCGATAATTTTTCAATTAAAAAAGAACGTATATCTTCAGCAAGTGCCGTTAATTCTTGAGTGGAATATTTTTTTAAAAATGAGGGTTCCTTTATCATTCTTAAGTCCATTAAACATATATCCTCACTTTCATTTCGTTTTCTGCCGTTTCGAATTAAATATTCGTGGGGTGATTTTTATTTTTAATTTCTCTTCTAGTATATATAACAGTCGCCCAACTTGAAAGACAACATTTTTAGAATAGCGAATCGCATACGTTTTGCCAAGTGCTTTTCCCCCAACTGTCATGGCAGCAACGACACTTGTAAAAATTACTGATACGATAGTTTGAAAAAGAGATCCATCACCTTGTCCAAATTGAATAGTTAATTGAATGACGACGATTGCGGATGCAGTTCCACTAACGATACCCGATATATCCCCAATGACGTCATTACAAAAACTGGCAACACGATCTGCATTTCTTGTTATAAGAATAGCTTGTTTGGCGCCATGTACTTTCTCAGCCGCCATTGCGTGAAACGGCTTTTCTTG
The DNA here is from genome assembly GCA_002453275.1 of Caryophanales bacterium UBA6769. Taxonomy (GTDB): domain Bacteria; phylum Bacillota; class Bacilli; order Bacillales; family UBA6769; genus Pueribacillus. The sequence goes on along the minus strand of DKGN01000056.1, from coordinate 829 downwards.
CGACGCAGTGGCAGCTACGCCAATAATATCAAAAAGTATACCGATAAGTACAATACAAAAAACAACAATCATACCGGCAGCCCAAGACAATCCGTTCAATAGTGCAGTTGATATAATTGCAAAAAGAGCCGCTAACACAAACGTGATAACGGCAACAGATATACTCCAGTTGATAGATTTATCAAATGGTAGCTTCATACGCGCTCCTTATTTTATAAACGTTCATAGTATGTAAGGAGTGGTCATTTAAAAGGTAAAAACTACGGCTTAGGTCCAGTAGGTTTTCCCATATCACTGCCAATATGTCACCATAATGGCGGTTTCCCTTTAAAGTGATATCGGTGTTGTCACCAAACACCGGACTGGATTACCACTTAGTCCGTACTATAATCCCCTTTAAATGTCGAATCGAACAGTCTAGGAGTTTTCCTCAACAATCCTATACCATTTCTTAGCCTCTTTTGCAGCGTAGGTTTCAAGTGACAACGACTAATCGAAACGACCGGTCAAGTTTCAAAAAGTCGGTAACCCACATCCCCACTACACCACGCAAGGCAGGCTACGCTGCCAACAGGTCTCCCTGCTAAACAGGTTCATACCCCATCTCATAAATTACTTCTCTTAAAAGATAATTTACGAGTATGGGCCTCCGCGGTAGCAGGGTCAACGCCCACATGCCCTTGTGGATCGCCCCGCAACCTTAACTCCCAGCGTCGACCCAAGGCTGGGCGCCTCAAGCCGTCACAAGGAACTTCATCGATATGCCCTTTGGCAGATTTTTAGGCCCGCCTTCAGGATAGGAGGACTGACTAGGATACTGCACCATTCC
>DKGN01000185.1:8424-8686 GCA_002453275.1 Caryophanales bacterium UBA6769 | reverse complement strand
AAACAGTCAGAAAAGTCATTGCTGTTCCAGGCAAACTTGTAAATATTGTGGCAAACTAACTAAGAGTAACATAAGTTCGGAGGTGGATGTATGCCCTCAAATAACGTACAATATGACATCACAATTATTGGTGGCGGTCCAACAGGATTATTTGCGGCATTTTATGGTGGTATGCGGCAAATGAAAGTAAAAATTATCGAGAGCTTACCACAGTTAGGTGGACAATTAGGTGTATTGTACCCTGAGAAATATATATATGATG
>DKGN01000185.1:0-8219 GCA_002453275.1 Caryophanales bacterium UBA6769 | reverse complement strand
CCTGAGAAATATATATATGATGTCGCTGGATTTCCGAAAGTAAAAGCACAGGAACTTGTTGATGATCTCATCGAGCAAGCAAAGCAATTTGACCCGACGGTTGTTTTAGGACAGTCGGTTGACGAGGTTGAAAGACTGCCAGATGAATCATTTACATTAACAACAAGCAATGGCGAAAAGCATTACACGAAAACAATCTTAATTACAGCGGGTGTAGGTGCCTTCAAACCTCGTCTGCTAGAAGTTCCTGATTGTGAGCGTTATGAAGGAAAAAACATGCATTATTTTATTGATGATTTGCAATCTTTTCAGGACAAAAATGTTGTTGTATGCGGTGGTGGTGACTCAGCAGTCGATTGGGCGTTAATGTTAGAACCAATCGCCAAGGATGTCACTATCGTTCATCGCCGTGAGCGATTCCGCGCGCTTGAACATAGTGTGGAACAGATGAAAAATTCAAGGATTAACATAAAAACGCCTTTTGAAGTCATGGATGTAAAGGGTGACGGTACAAACATTCATGAGGTTGTTTTAAAGGAAGTAAGAGGCGAAAAAGAAGAAACGATTCCAATCGATGCGCTCATTGTGAATTATGGCTTTGTTTCTTCATTAGGTCCCATTAAAACGTGGGGGTTAGAAATTGAAAGAAACTCAATTGTTGTCAACACGAAAATGGAAACGAATATAAAAGGCATTTACGCTGCCGGCGATGTAACGACCTATGAAGGAAAAGTAAAATTAATTGCGACTGGCTTTGGTGAAGCACCAACTGCAGTTAACAATGCAAAATCGTACATTGATCCGAAAGCGAGAACACAACCTCTTCATAGTACGAGTATTATGGCCGATAAATAAAAATTAATCAGAACCTGCTCTAGAAGGAGCGGGTTCTGTCTTTTTAAAGAACTTATTGATATTTGTGGCAAATTGTTCAATCTTTTTAGAAAGATTGACTACGAAAGTTAAGAATGTTAACAATTAAGTATCTTAACTATTAGATGGAGGGTATTATGAGCGAGGGTGAAGCGCTCCAATATACACTTACTATTGAAGATTGTATGATGGAAATTACTATGTTACTTAATGAAAAATTCGGTTCTGCTTACCCGAATGAGTTATCTCGAAATCAGCAGCTCGTACTCATTTTAATTGATAAGCATAAATCCTTAACAATGCGAGATATTGCAAATAAAATTAATGTTTCGGTAAGTGCTGTAAGTCAGATGATAGCAAAAATGGATCAGATGAAGTTTGTAACACGAATTGTTAATCCTTCAGATCGACGAATCATCCATATCCGGTTAGCGAAAAAGGGGAAGGATGTTATTCAAAAAATGGGAGAAACCCGACAAGAAATTTTCACAAAATATTTATCGCAAATGAATGTAAAAGACTTGCGTTTATTAAGTGAAAAAATAAATAAGTTCCGTGATATCATCCGTATGGAAGGGGAGAAAGAAATCAGATGAAGCTAAGCGATTTTTCGATACGTAGGCCCGTCTTTACCATTGTGACAATGGTATTATTTTTATTGTTAGGTGTAGTATCGTATACTAACATTCCGTTAAAGTTAATTCCTGATATTGACCCGCCAATCGGTGCAGTTGTTGTTACATACGATGGAGCTAATCCGACAGAAGTTGCTGAGAAGGTGACGAAGCCAGTCGAAGCTCGTCTCGCTACATTACCAGGACTAAAAACGATGCAGTCTGTCTCTCAAGAAGGCTCGAGTTTAACCATTTTACAATTTTCATGGACGACATCGATAGAAGATGTCCAAGATGAAATTAACAATGCCATTAATCAGGTGCATGTTCCGGATGATGCGGGAGAACCCCGATTCTTGAAGTTTGATCCGTCTCAATTTCCTGTCATCCAAATGGCAATCTCCAATGGTGGCGAATCTGGCTTCGAGGAATTAGTCACAGATCTAGAGCGTGAATTGAACAAAATCGATGGCGTGGCTAGCGTTGATGTTGACGGTTTACGTGTTGATGAAATCCACATCTCATTAGATCAAGATGAACTCGAGAAGTATCATCTTTCACAACAGGAAATTGTCGATGTCCTTCAAAGCAACAATATATCATTGCCAGGTTCACCTGTTACGAGTGAGGATGAACGGTTAACGACAAGAGTCATAAGCACGCTCACTTCTGTAGATGATATCAAAAATCTTGTTGTCACAAAAAAAATAAATGGCGATGACATTCTCCTTGATGATTTGGCAAAAGTGGCGAAACAAAAGGAAAAGCAAGATGTCATCACGAGGGCAAATCAGGAACCTGCTGTATTAGTTAGCGTTCTACAGCAATCCGATGCGAACACAGCTGAAGTTTCGACGGCATTTAATGATGGATTAGATACATTGCTTGAAAAAGAAAAGTATAAAAGCATCGATACTGCTGTTTTGTTTGATCAAGGTGACTTTATTCACGAAGCAATCGCTAGTGTGACAAATGCACTAATCGTCGGTGGTTTGCTCGCAATGCTCGTTTTATTCTTTTTCTTAAGAAACATTCGGAGTCCATTAATTATCGGTATAGCCATTCCGTTTTCTGTCATCGTGACATTTGTGTTGTTGTATTTCTCTAATTATAGTTTAAATATTATGACACTCGGTGGTCTTGCCCTTGGAATTGGGATGCTTGTTGACAACTCAATTGTCGTTATCGAAAACATTTACCGCCATTTGCAAATGGGGAAAGATCGGAAGGAAGCAGCATCTGTTGGAACGAAAGAAGTAGCTGGTGCGATTACGGCATCTACTTTAACGACTGTAGCAGTTTTCGTGCCAGTGTTATTCATTTCAGGACTAATCGGTAACTTATTTAAGGAGCTAGGCTTTACGGTTGCGTTTAGTTTGTTTGCTTCATTATTCGTTGCGCTAACTGTCGTACCAATGATCGCAAGCCGCTTCTTAAAGGCTCCAACTGAAATTATTGAGAAAAAACGAGCACAATCTCCAATGCTCAAATGGATGGAGAAATCAACCCGTTGGGTACTCGGTCATCGATTTGTAGTCATTATGATTACTCTTGTCTTACTTGCTGTTGGTGGCTTTGGACTAACGACTGTCGGAACACAGTTTTTACCAGCTTCAGATGAAGGCTTTTTCACGATTAGAGTATCTCATGAAAATGGTACTCCATTGGCAACAACAGAAAAAACAATTCAAGACATAGAGGAAGTTCTAGCTGATGAACAAGATATTAAAGACTATTTAAGCCTAACAGGAAGCACATCACAGCAAGGTCCAACAGGAACATCTGCGGAACATGAGGCAGAAATTTTTATATCCATGAAAGACTTAAGTGAACGGGATCGTTCGACACTAGAGGTTAGCGAGGATATTAAGTCAAAGGTTGAACGGGCGGCTGGTAAGGCCGAAATTTCATTTAGTCAACAAGGTTCGATGGGTTCTGAGCCGAACACACTTACATTTGCTGTCAAGGCTGATAACAAAAAAAATCTTAATGATTATGTAAGTCAAATTCAAGAAAAACTTGATGATTTGAATAACGTCAATGAAATAACGACTGATACTGATGAGAAAGCAGAAGAAATTCAAATTACAGTTAATCGTAAAAAAGCTTTAGAGGAAGGTGTTGCCCCCGCCCAAGTTGCGACGATTGTGAATCAAGTAACGAGGGGACAGCAGGCCGCACAAATAACGACAGAGGATGAAGAGGTTCTCTCTGTATTTGTGCAATACGATGAATCTGTCGTTGAAAATATCGACTCATTGAAGAAATTGATAATTAAAAAACCCGATGATTCATACACTAATCTAGGTGCTGTTGCTGACATTGAGCGGGCGGAAGGGCCAATCAATATTAAACGTGATAACCAAACACCCGCTGTTCAATTTACAGTGAAGTACAGTTCTGATACGACACTCGGTCACGTCACAGCTGATGTAAATAAAGAAATTGAAGATCTTGATTTACCAGAAGACTTTTCAATGATATTTACAGGAGATCAAGAGCTATTAGACTCAGCACTTGACGATTTAGGATTAGCGTTTGTGCTTGCGATTTTATTCGTTTATCTCGTTATGGCTGCACAATTTGAATCATTTAAACATCCGTTTGTTATTCTCTTTACAGTACCGCTCATTGTCATTGGTGTTATGATTGCCCTTACTGTGACGCGGACACCACTTGGAGTAACCGCGATCATCGGCCTTATCATTTTGGCAGGGATCGTTGTTAACAATGCAATCGTATTAGTTGATTACATTAATCAAAGAAAAGCGGCTGGCATGAGGACGTATGATGCGATTGTAGAATCAGTTAAAGTACGTACAAGACCAATTTTGATGACTGCATTAACAACGATATTAGGGCTTGTTCCATTAGCGGCAGGCATCGGAGAAGGAGCAGAAATTCAGCAACCATTAGGTATTACAGTCATTGGTGGTCTCGTTAGTAGTACGTTCTTGACGTTGTTCTTTATCCCTGTTCTCTATAGCTTTTTTGATAAAGAAACACGAAATTTAAATAAAAAATATGTCACCCCCGATGGTCAGTTAATTCCGGCTTATTTATTAGATAGTCATGAGTTTGATGATGTTGAAGAGCCGGAAGCAGAGAAAGATCTTCCAGAGGCGATTGCAGAAATCGATCATAACGAGTTATCTAAAGATGACGTGATCGGATTACTCGAAAGAATTGTTGAAGTTTCAAAAAAGAAAGAAGATGATGAGGAGTAAGTTAGAGTGCTTACCCTCACTCTATCTTTTTCTTTATAAAAATTGAAAGGGAGATGGCAATGGACCCAATTCAAACAGTTACCTCAAAAGAATTAGAGGAATTATTGAAGAAGAACCCAAAGTTATCGATTATAGATTGTCGTGAAGATGAAGAAATTGCTCAAGGGAAAATCCCGCAGGCAACACATATTCGTTTGAGTGAAGTTCCTAATTGTACTGAACAGCTAGCTAAGGATACGAAGCACTTTTTTATTTGCCGTTCGGGTGGAAGAAGCGGCCGGGCATGCGAATATTTACAAAAATTAGGCTTTGACGTTGTCAACGTCGAAGGTGGAATGCTAGATTGGGAAGGCGAAGTTGAGTAAAGTGAAACAGTGTGCTCAAAAAGTAGGACAATGTAGAAACTAGCATGTTAAGGAAGCAGTGCTTTAAGCAAGCATAAGTAGCGTAAGAGCAAGCTGACAAGCTTCCGCCTCTACGTTGTTTGCAGGACATGGTTGTCTGTAATACGTTCGATTCAAATCATAGCAATTGATAACCATTTAGAACTAACCTGTATCCTGTAACTTAGACACTTTTTGCGCAACGATTAAAAAGGACATTCACCTCCTAATGATGTATAACCCATTAGGGGGTGTTTTTTATGCTGCAAGTGAAACTGTTTGACTTTGAACATGAAGCGGATTTAGAAGAGGCGGTTAACGACTTTTTACAAACGGTTCAGGCAGAGTCGGTTGTCTCCGTTGATTTTCAAGTTGCCGTTGCAGACGCACAACGACATGCCGAAACGGTTTTTTGCTTTTCTGCAATGGTCGTGTATCGTAGCAAGTGATAGAATAAAAGGTACGTTGAAATTGCTTCAATAGATTGGTTTTCCAGTAGGAGTGGAACGTAATGAGTGATTCACGTCTCGTCAGAGGGACTTTTTTGTTAACAGCTGCAACGATGATTTCCCGTGTGCTCGGGCTTGTCTATTATTTTCCATTTATATGGCTCGTCGGAATTCAGGGAGCGGCTTTATATGCATATGCGTATAATCCATATGTCATCTTACTAAGTGTTGCAACTGTAGGACTTCCCCTGGCTGTTTCAAAGTTTGTTTCAAAATATAATGCGTTAGGTGATTATATAACAGGAAGAAGGCTCTTTCGTTCTGGTATTGTCGTCATGCTTGGGACAGGCTTCGTGACGTTTATCCTTTTATTTTTTTCAGCTGATGCCATTGCTCCTCTTTTTATCGGTGAAGGGGACCCGACTGGAAACCGCTTAGAAGATGTCGTTTTTGTTATCAGAGTTGTAAGCTTTGCACTATTGATCGTTCCAGTTATGAGTTTAATTCGCGGGTATTTTCAAGGATTTGAATCGATGGGACCAACGGCTGTTTCACAAGTCATTGAACAAATTGTTCGGATTGCATTCATTTTAATATCCGGATTTATTATTATCGTTTTGTTAAATGGTGACCGGACGACTGCGGTTGCTTTTGCTGTATTTGCGGCCTTCGTTGGGGCACTTGGTGGCCTTGTTGTTTTACTGCTGTATTGGCAAAAACGTAAGCCCCACCTTGATCAACTAATGGCTGAGAGCACGGTCGAGCACGATATTACATTGCCACAAATATATAAGGAATTAATTTCATATGCGATCCCATTCGTTCTTGTCGGATTGGCGATTCCAATTTATCAACAAATTGATACGGTTACGATGGTCAAAACTTTAACATTTCAAGGGATGACACAAGCTGAAGCTGAAGCGATTTATGCAACAGTAAATCAGACGACAAACAAAATCATTATGATTCCAGTCTCGCTAGCTACCGCGTTAGGGCTTACACTTATTCCAATGATTACAAAAACATACACGTCACGTGATTATTCGAAGCTACAACAACAAATTACGCAAACGTTTCAAATGTTACTTTATCTCACATTACCAGCGGCTGTCGGATTAGTTGTCCTTGCATATCCAGCGTATGCAGCCCTTTACGGTATGAGCGATGTTGTGGTAGGTGGTCAGCTGTTACGGTGGTATGCGCCTACAGCGATCCTTTTTGCCTTATTTACGGCAATGGCCGCTATTTTGCAAGGAATCAATCGGCAAAAACTAGCAGTCTTGTCTTTACTATGCGGAATATTAATTAAAATGCTTTTGAATCGTCCACTGATGATGAAGTGGGAAGGAATCGGAGCCATTATCGCGACAAATGCAGGCTATTTGTTTTCTGTACTGTTTTGCTTTTTTGTCATTAAAAAGTATGCACGATATCAAAGTCGTCTACTTCTAAAAAGAACGTTACTCATTGTTATTTTTACAATTATTATGGGGGTAGCTGTTTGGATTATAAAGTGGCCAATTGAAACATTGATGGCTGGAGAGTATGGAAAGGGTGCCTCCTATGGAAAGGCAATAATCTCACTATTGGTTGGAGTCGGAGTTGGAGGCTTTGTCTATTTATGGTTAGGGCTTCGATCTCGCTTAGTGACGGCGATTTTTGGACGGCGGCTCCCTTTTTTAAATCGATTTGAGAAAAAAAGAAAGCAGGCATAAACGCCCGCTTCATTAATACTCATATTCATATCCATATGGTTGCATACGCTGTCTTTCTAGGCGTCTCACCCGCTGACGTAGTTGATTTGTCTCTTGTTTAAGCTCTCGAACTTCGTTTTCAAGTCTTTGCACTCTTCTTTCTAACTGTGAATTAGGTCCAGGATGTCCAGGAGTACCAGGAAATCCAGGGTGTCCTTGTCCAGGGTGCCCATGCCCGGGATGTCCAGGAAATCCTGGGTGAAATTGGGCTTCATGCTGTTGACGGTACATTGAATTGGCCTCCTATATCATTTTTTTATTATGCATACGACTAGTGTATGTGATAGGAGTGGAAACGGAATGGGCACTGTCCTAATTAATCGGACTCGGGACGAAATAAATCACTGGAAAGATAGCGCTCACCTGAATCAGCTGTCATACAGACGACAATGTCAGTTTGTGACAATTGCTTAGCCACTGTTAGCGCAGCGTAGACAGCCGCACCCGATGACGGACCGACGAGAATCCCTTCTTCCTTCGCAAGCTGACGAGTCACTTCATACGCATCTGCATCATCGACTTGGATAATTTCATCGTAAATGTTTATGTTTAGTGTATTAGGAATAAAGCCAGGACTTGTTCCAACAAGCTTATGTTTTCCAGGCTCCCCTCCAGAAAGAACGGGGGAACCGGCGGGTTCAACAACGTGAATCATTAAGTTAGGATATTCTTCTTTTAAACGTTCTCCCGTTCCCGTAATCGTCCCACCAGTTCCTGAAGGCGCGATGAACGCAGCTGGTGTGCAATTGAGGAATTTCATGTCATCAATTATTTCAAGGGCTGTTGTTTTTCGATGGGCATTTGGATTATGTTCATTATCAAATTGCATTGGTATGAAGCTTTTCGGAATGTTATTTGCTAACTCTTGAGCCTTTTTAATTGCACCAGGCATTTTTTCAGAGCCAGGTGTGAGCACAAC
>DKGN01000183.1 GCA_002453275.1 Caryophanales bacterium UBA6769 | reverse complement strand
TTGTTGTCCGTTATGAGACGCGCACTTTTCTGCAATTGAAACAAGCTGTTCATCTGGTTCAAAATAAGGTGGCATTTGGGGAACTTGTCCGTATTCATAACCAAATGCAGTTACATCTACATCATGGTACGCTACTGCGTTAGAAATGACGACATCACCAATATTTAACTCTGGATGAATTCCACCAGCACTCCCTGTGTTAATAACATAATCCGGAGAGAAAACTTGGTTAAGTAATGTTGTACCGATAGCTGCATTTACTTTGCCGATCCCTGATTGTAATAATACAACGTTTACATCATCAATTGTACCGGAAGTAAACTGAAATGAGGCGATTTCCTTCGTTTGTGCATTCTCCATGCTTGCTTTCAATAATTTTACTTCTTCGTCCATTGCGCCAATAAGTCCTATTTTCACTGTTACTCATCCTTTTTCAGCTTAAAAGTTCATGACTCTTCAATCTCAACTTGAATCGGCTTCCATCCTTGCTCATCTATCCATTCTATCGTAACATGATAGATTTTATTTTGCTCATGATCGTCTTTAACTTGACCTTTGGCTCTTTGTGGGCTGCCACCATTCCCAATCCAAATAACTGTCATACTTTCTCTATCAATACCTGCCCCGTAGGCAAGTGCTATCTCCATCTCTTCCCAGTCGAGTGAGTCTTGTTGATATTGAACGACGTGCTCACCTGTCTGTTTCGTACCGATAGGCTCCCAAGGCCCCTCTGGACCGCCGCCACTAAATTTATAATCACCATCACTATGAGAGTCTTCTTCATCTTCATCCTCTGTTCCCGCAGATTGTATGCCATCTTGCAGCTGTTCTTCTTGTTTGACTTTATGTTGATGTTCATCACCTGTCGTAGCTACGTTTACGTCATTTTTATTTGATGGGCCTTTTAATAAATTTGCACCAACAACGATGATAAGGATAAAAACAACAGCAATTAAACTATTTAAAATTAAATTCTGTCTTCGCTTTTTATGCCTGTCCCCGTATCGAGTTTGCACTGCAATCCGCCCTTTCCTCTGATTATCCATATATCTTAACACCTAAACGTAATCCTTGACAGTGAAAAAAGAAGGGTAAAAAAAGCTTATTCTCAAAATGAGAACAAGCCTACATCATGCTTTTGTGTTATTTTATTTCTTTTTACGCAGGCCTCTCGTTATTAGCCAACTTCAATGATTTTAACGTTTAGTTCTCCACCTGGTGTTTGGACGATAACTTCGTCACCAATTGTTTTACCAATTAAACTTCTAGCCATCGGAGAATCGTTGGAAATTTTCCCTTCAAGAGGATCGGATTCAGCACTACCGACAATCATATATGTCTCTTCATCTCCATCTGGCAATTCAACAAATTTCACCTTTTTACCAATGGAGACAACATTTGGATCTTCGTCTGTATCTTCAATAATAACAGCATTTCGAATCATTTTTTCTAGTTGTGCAATCCTTGATTCGACAAAGGCTTGTTCATCTTTAGCGGCATCGTATTCCGAGTTTTCGGATAGATCCCCGAAGCCTCTTGCGATTTTTATTCTTTCAACAACTTCTTTTCTTTTTTCAGTCTTTAAGAGCTCAAGTTCATTTTCTAGTTTTTCTTTCCCCTCTTCCGTCATATAATACTGTTTTTCTTCAGCCATGATGGACACTCCCTTACTTTCTATCTTGTTTGGTTCATACTTATGCATATTGTGAAGAAACTAATACTTAATCATCCTGATTGCAATAATGATAATGATTTCTATGAGTCCAATTTTTCAACTTATTTTATCACTAGTTGTAAAAACTGTATAGGGCTTATGACATTACTCTTTCTTGATACTCACTGCAAGACCATCCCCAACTGCGTAAAATGAAGTAGTACATTCAGAGTGGTTTGCCAAGTACTCATTGTATTCTCTTAATTTCTTAATCATTGTTCGATATTTCTCTTTCACTTGATTTTGTTCATAAACCATGCCTTTAAAAAACACATTGTCAGAAACTATAATTCCATTGCTTGCAAGCATCGGGAAAAAAGTATCGAAATAACGCCGATATTGTCCTTTCGCCGCGTCGATAAATATGAAATCATATGGAGCGCCCTTACGTAATCGTTCCACTTCCTCACATGCGTCTCCATGCATGATATGTATTCGTTCTGCTTCGTTTGTATTGCTAAGAAACTCCTTTGCTACGGCTAGACGGTCTTCATCAATATCGACGGTTACGACTTGGCTATGGCGATAGGCCTTCGCCATCCGTAAGGCAGAATAACCAATCGCTGTCCCGATTTCTAATATCGCCTTTGGTTGCTTTATCATAATTAAACTTAATAAAACAACGAGACTTTGCTCTTCGATAATCGGAACACGATGCTGTTTGGCATATTCTTTCATCTGAGCGACTATCGGATCCGAGGACGGGTGTAATAATGAAATGTAGTGTTCAAGTTGTTCAGACACATTGAGCGTCCTTTCTATATATACATTATAAGAAGTCAATTCTTCATTGTGTTTTTTCCTTCTTGATGAGTTCATTCCATTCATGCCTATATTTCGTAACAACCTTTTCATGCTCATTCAATGTTTTCGTATAAATCACTTGACCGTTAGGACGAGCAAAGAAATAAAAGTCTTCCAATTCTTTCGGGCGAAGAGCAGCTTCAATTGATTCTTCTCTTGGACTTGCAATTGGACCGATTGGAATACCTACCATGCGATACGTATTATACGGCGATGATACATCCGTATCTTTGTACGTCACTTGAATCCCTTTCTTATCCAGCGCATATTTAACTGTTGGATCAGAATCAAGTCGCATATTCTGTTGTAAACGATTATGAAAAACGCCGGAAACTTTAAATCGATCTGCTGCTTTTTGTGTTTCTGTTTCAATAAGTGAAGCCAATGTTAAAATTTCATGAACCGTATAACCACTGCTTGCAATTTCATCCTCGTACTTATCAATTACTGTTTGCATTCGAGCAACCATTGCAGTTACTAGCGACTCTAATGGTGTATCCTTTTTTTCAAATCCATACGTTGCAGGAAATAAATAACCTTCCAGTGGATACCTTATTCCTTCTTTATGAATCGCTTTTAGATCGAGCATTGAATATGAATCGCTCAATAGCTCAATAAATTCTTCGTTTTGCAATTCATTTAAAATTTCTTTTTTGCTAAAAGATGTTTGCTTAGACACAATTTCTGCTATGTCAGAAAGACTTGTTCCTTCCGGTATAGTAAATTTAATCGCGACTTCTTTGTCTACTTTTCCTTCTTTTAAATTCAAGATTATCTCACGGACATCCATTGATGTTGAGAGCTCATACTCCCCAGCTTGAAAGCCGGACTCATTTTTATATTTAACATAATAACGAAAAACAAGCGCACTTTTTATCGCGCCTTGTTTTTCAAGTATTTTTGAAATTTGGGTAACTGAAGAACCGATTGGAATCGTTACGTCCACTTTTTCGTCAGCGTCTTCATTAACAGGCAGTAACGCGCTATTTACATACATCATACTACCACCAATAAATCCGATGAATAAGATGACAAATAGGAGTAGAATGATAGCTACGATTCGTCTAACTGTTCTATTATCATCTGCTTTTTTAAGCAGGTTGTTTTCTTGCTTAGTTCCCTTACGTTGAGACACAGTGCCTCCCCCTTCCCCAAATCATTATACCGATTTATTGTTTGAAAATCGACAGTTTGTTCAATTCATTTTACTTATCATGTCAATAATTGTCGACATTTATTGTTGGGGAGGCAGGCAATGATTATTCTTCTAGGCTTTGAACCGTTTCAAGCATTTCCTCAATCATATCCCATTCGTCATCCGTTTCTAATGGAAATAGTTCCAAGTCGTCTTCACCATCACCGTGATCGACGAAGCGAAAAGCAAATGCTTCTTCTTCCTCTTCATCTTCTTGCTCATTGTCTCCAACTGGAACGACAACGACATAAGAATGCTCTGAGTTGTCTGGCTCAAATATATACCGGACTTCAAATAAATGTTCTTCCCCATCTTCAACAGGTATAACTATACGATCGTTTATATCTAATGCCATGCTATCCATCCTTTCATCGGATTATTTCGTCTTCGTCGTTATTGTAGTGTACACGTCTCGCAAGTGATTATCCCTTATTTTAGGATTTACTATCAAGATAGCTCTGGAGTATGATAACAGCTGCCAGTTTATCAATAACAGTTTTTCTTTTTTTTCGGCTGACATCCGCTTCAATTAACATTCTTTCTGCAGAGACTGTCGTTAACCTTTCGTCCCATAACAGGACTGGCAATTTGAATTTAGCTTTCAATACTTCTGCAAACTGTTCTGAGGCTTGTCCTCTTTCACCAATCGTCCCATTCATATTTTTGGGATAGCCTAACACGATTTCCGAAACGTCATATTCATCGATTAATTGTTCCAATCGCGTCAAGTCTTTTTCGTCCGTCCCACCATAGCGTTTAATCGTTTCAATCCCTTGAGCAGTCCAACCTAACTCATCACTAATTGCTACGCCGATTGTTTTCGTGCCTAAGTCTAGACCCATTTTACGCATCGATTACGCCTCAGCTCTTTGATGAATTATTTTCGGAATGGTTTGCTAAGTAAAATTTAACTAATTCCTCGATTAATTCATCTCGTTCCAATTTTCTTATCAAGCTTCGTGCCTCTTTATGTCTTGGTATATAGGCTGGATCACCAGAAAGTAAATAACCTACAATCTGGTTAATCGGGTTATATCCTTTCTCCTGTAACGCTTCATACACGTGCAGCAACACTTCATTTACATTTTTCTGAAGCGAATCGTCAGGAAAATTAAATTGCATTGTCTTATCTAAAGAGCTCATTCATATACCTCCCCTTAAACGCTATATTAAACGCCGCAGTCATTAGTTATGACCATTGTACAACACGTTCAAGGATTAAGAAATTGATTTAACCCATTCTTCCACTTTACTGAGAGCATTTTCAAGTTGCTCTGGATTTTTTCCACCTGCTTGTGCCATTTCAGGCCGACCACCACCGCTACCTCCAACATGACCTGCAATTTCTTTGATCAGCTTGCCAGCATGATAGCCTTCTTCTACTAAATCTTTCGTAACTCCTGCAACTAAATTTACTTTTCCATCATTGACAGACCCGAGAATAATTATTCCCGTTTGCAAAGACTGTTTTATTTCATCAAGCATCGTCCGGAGACCGTTCATATCTTTTACATTTACTTTTTTTGCTATGACATTAATCCCAGCGATTGTTTGCATGTCTGCTGTTAAGTTTTTCGCTTCAATATTGCTTAATTTTTGTAATAACGATTCATTTTCTTTTTGTATTTCTCTCATCGCTGTTTGTAAGTTGCTAATTTTTTCAGGCACTTCTCCAGTACGAGCATTTAATTGCACCGCTGCTCGTTCTAATTGTTGTGTGTTTTCATTTAGTACCTCATATGCTTTTTTTCCGGTTACAGCCTCAATTCGCCTTGTTCCTGCACCAATGCCAGATTCAGAAACAATTTTAAATAAACCAATTTCTGCTGTGTTGTGGACATGGCAGCCGCCACACAATTCTATACTATAATCCGAAACTTGAACGACCCGAACGACATCTCCATATTTCTCACCAAATAAAGCCATTGCACCCATCGCTTTCGCCTCATCAATGGGCTTTCGACTTATTTCCACAACGATATTTTCCCAAATTTTTTCATTTACTGCTTTTTCAATTTTATGCAACGTCTCTGAGTCGATTTGATTGTAATGTGAAAAGTCAAAGCGAAGTCGATCCGCTTCAACGAGAGAGCCAGCTTGGTTGACATGCTCACCGAGAATATCTTTTAACGCTTGATGAAGTAAGTGTGTTGCCGTATGGTTTTTAACGATGCTCGCACGGTTATCTTGATTAACGATCGCTTCGATCGTGTCCCCTACACGAAGAACACCTTTATTCACTGTCACTGTGTGCAAGTGTTGGCCGTTTGGAGCTTTCTGAACATCCTTAACTGATGCTTCTCCATTTGTATTTTTCAAGCGACCTGTATCGGCAATTTGTCCTCCACTTTCAGCATAAAATGGTGTCTCGCTAAGGATAACTTGAATTTCTTCGCCTTCTTTTGCTTCGTTTATCAATTCTGACTCATAGACGATCGCTTCAACTTTAGCTTGCATAGATAGTTGTTCATAGCCAACAAATTCACTTTTTGTCGTAATATCACTTAAAACCCCACTTTGTACTTGCATCGAGTCAACGTCTTTTCTCGCTGTTCTTGCGCGTTCACGCTGTCTCTCCATTTCCTCCTCAAATCCATCTGCATCAATAGACAGTCCAGCATCCTCTGCAAACTGCTCTGTTAATTCAAGTGGAAATCCATACGTATCATAAAGGCGAAAGGCATCTTTCCCTGAGATGGTCGTCCCATTCCCTGTTTTTACTTTCTGAACAATTTGCTCTAAAATGTGTAAGCCTTCATTAAGTGTTTCATGGAATCGTTCTTCTTCGGTTTGAATGACTGACTGAATAAAATCACTTTTTTCTTTTACCTCTGGATAAAACTCATGCATAATTTCGCCTACTGTCGGTACGAGCTTATACATAAAAGGCTTATCAATGTTTAATATTTTGGCATAGCGAACGGCTCTTCTTAATAATCTTCTTAACACGTATCCGCGCCCTTCATTTGAAGGGAGTGCACCATCCCCAATCGCGAACGCAACCGTCCGAATATGATCAGCAATTACTTTAAATGCTTCATCTTTATAAGTGTCTTCACCATACGTTTCCTTGGATAGATTTTCTGTTTCATGAATAATCGGAAGAAATAAGTCCGTATCAAAATTTGTCGGGACATCTTGAATAACGGAAACAATTCGTTCTAGACCCATCCCTGTATCAATATTTTTCTTTGGCAGTGGTGTATACGTTCCATCAGGATTGTGATTAAACTGCGAAAACACGAGATTCCAAATTTCCAAATATCGTTCGTTCTCTCCACCTGGGAATAGCTCTGGATCATTCGGATCATCTCCGAATATAGATCCCCGATCATAGAAAATTTCAGTGTTCGGTCCACTTGGACCTTCGCCAATATCCCAGAAGTTATCTTCTAATCTTATAATCCGTTCTTCAGGAACTCCTACCTCATCTTTCCAGATGTTAAACGCCTCATCATCTTCAGGATGAATAGTAACAGACAGTTTTTCAGGATCAAAGCCGATCCATTTTTCACTCGTTAAAAACTCCCATGCCCATAAAATAGCTTCACGTTTGAAATAATCACCAATTGAAAAATTACCAAGCATTTCAAAGAATGTATGATGCCGCGCTGTTTTTCCTACATTTTCAATATCATTCGTTCGAATCGATTTTTGTGCATTTACGATTCTTGGATTGTCTGGAATGACGCGTCCATCAAAATATTTTTTTAATGTCGCTACCCCGCTGTTTATCCAAAGTAAGGTTGGATCATCAACTGGAACAAGTGATGCACTCGGTTCAACCGTATGGTTTTTCTCTTGAAAAAAATCGAGAAACAGTTGTCTAATTTGACTTGACGTTAATTTTTTCATTTTGTCGCCCCCAGATTCACTTTTTCATAATGGCATTTTCAAATTGTGTGTTGTTTCTTTATTCTCGCCTTTACTGCACCGCAGTCGGAGAAGCAAGCTGTACTTTCGAAGCGCTCTTATGTGTTACATATATTTCTTACGTTATCGCACAGTTTAGTGGTGTTACCTTTAAAAAACTCTAGCCTGAACAATAAAAAAACTCGCCCCTAAATCGAGGGACGAGAGAAGTCTCACGCGGTACCACCCTTGTTATGGCTTTCGCCATCTCTTGGTAAGCGATAACGTTGCCTTTACGTCAGAAAAATCCGCACTCCAGAATAGCGTTCGGTTGTCCTTCCTTAGAGTTCTTTCAGCCTATGGAACTCCTCTCTTTAAAAAAGAAGGGTACAACTTACTCGTTCCTTCATCGTAGTAGCCTGATTATATTTGTTTATTGCCCGAATGTTTATGAGTACAACGTTATTATAGAAAGATGGGAACTGATTGTCAATGTTTGGCTAAATATCCATGAAAATGAGAAATAACGACTCTTGCAATTGCAAAAAGTGGAACAGCAAGAAGCATTCCTACAACTCCTGCAAGCTCTCCGCCAATTAATAATGCAATAATAATGACGATAGGATGCATGCGAAGGCTTTTACCTACAATTAAAGGTGAAAGAACACTGCCTTCAATCAGCTGCAATACTAGCATAATCCCGATCACCCACCACACCATATTCGGTGAAAATGTAAGGGCGACAAAAACAGCCGGTATTGCGCCAATAATTGGACCAAAATAAGGGATAATCTCCGTTATTCCAACAATAGTACCAAGCAAGATTGGATAAGGTAAATCAAGTAACCAGAACGCCGTTGTCGCAAGTGTACTTAACACGCCAATAACAAAAAGCTGACCACGAATATATTGCCCTAGAGAATGATCGATTTTCTTAATTAACAGTTTACAATGGGTTCGCCACTTTTTGGGGGTGATATACCAGCAAGCTGTTTTTATTTGTTGCAAATCCTTTAAAAAATAAAAAACTAAAAAAGGAATAACAATAAGTACAAAAAAAGAGTTAACGAGGCTTTTAACGGTATCAATTGCTTTCTCAAGTAAATTATCAACATACATTTCAATTTCAGTTAGTAATGCTTCGATTCGATCATGGAAAATTTCAGGTAGCGAATACATTTCTCGAGTTACTTGAACTCCCATTTCTTCAAATGCCAGAAACATCTCAGGCGCATTATCGGCCAAGTCTTGAAGTTGAATTAAAAATCTTGGTAAACCATTGACAACAACCACTCCGATTCCACCAAAAAACAAAACATAGATAAATGAAATAGCTAGCCATCTTGGCACATCATATCGCTGAATTTTTTCGATAAGTGGGTGAAGTAAGTATGTAATGAAAGCTGAAATTAACACGGGAACTGCGATGAATGAGAGCACATTTAATAGCACAGACCAAATCGGTTTGAGCTTTAAAAAGATGTATCCACTTAAAAAAATTAATAAAACGAGCAACAGGCGAATGATCCATGTTACACTTTTTTCATTTTGCATGTCGTCACAACCTCCGTTAGTCGTTCATGCTTAGTTTGCGAC
Organism: Caryophanales bacterium UBA6769; assembly: GCA_002453275.1. Classification (GTDB taxonomy): domain Bacteria; phylum Bacillota; class Bacilli; order Bacillales; family UBA6769; genus Pueribacillus. The sequence continues at coordinate 5,599 of DKGN01000183.1, read as the reverse complement.
AACATGGTAAAATTATTTTGATTACAAATGAAAAAACTCGCGGCGACCGCGAGTGTACTTTCTATAACTCTATCATCCGATCGTGCTCATCAAATAAATCATCTAGCGATGTAAGGCTGCCATCTTCCTCTACCTGATTCATCTCAAAACGATCGTGCGTGATCGTCAATTCGATAAAACAATTCCAACAATAATAATGGCTAGACGTGATTTTCCCAAGGTTTTTACTTTGACAATTTGGGCATTTCACCGCACGTTCCTCCTCTTACAATTTGTAATGTATCTTTACCGTCTTGGATGACGTCCTTGTAAGAAAGATATTTTCTCCCTTCCTTCAAATCAGAAAACCATCCTTCTGTGAATTCAATCATCTCTAGCCTGTCCAAATTAGACGAAAAATAAACATCTTCAACAATCCCTTTTAGTTCACCGTCTTGATCGATAATTCGGCGACCAATTATCCCATTTTTTTCATCAATTTGGGTGTGCTTTTCTGCCTGTACTGCAAACGAGACTAAATCTGTTTTAGAGATTATAAATTCATCATCCTTACATATAAACCTTGCGCTTATCGGCAAGATACAATCGGGGAGGAACATCCCCTCTAGGTCAATACGTAATCCAACTGTTAGACCATTTTTATCAACGAATATGTTTTCGATATAACCAATTGTGGCTTCCGTTTCATCAACGACTGTTAAATCCTTTAAATGTTGGAATGATTTTAAAGTCTTCAACCCCTTCCTTCAACAAGCTTTTGCTACTCCCATTTATATTATTTACATCTCGCTTAATTTCATGTAATTTGAGATTCATTCTGGTGCATTGCATCATGCAACTTTTGTTGAAGGAGTGAGTTTCTTTCTTCCTGTTTAGTGTTTTCGACCGCTATTGAATAAGCATGTTTTTCACCGCACATTAATAAAAAACGTTTACTTCTCGTTATCGCTGTATAAATTAAGTTTCTTTTTAACATTCGGTAAAAGCTAGTTACAATTGGCAATATGACGATCGGAAATTCGCTTCCTTGTGATTTATGGATTGAACAACAGTAAGCAAGCGTCAACGCATGAAGAGAACTTCTCGTGTATACGACTTCAGTGCCTTCAAATGACACGACAAGCTGGTCTTCTTTTTCTTCTGTTTCCTTCGCATAGAAAATCGCAGAGATTGACCCAATGTCACCGTTAAATACTTGATTTTCTGAATCATTAACGAGCTGGAGCACTTTATCTCCCGTTCTGAAAATAGTTTCTCGATATTCCAATTGCCGTTTTTGTTCATTTTTTGGATTAAATAGATTTTGCAAGCGAACATTCAGTTGTTCGACTCCTGCTTTACCTTTATACATTGGAGCGAGTACTTGGATATCGTGAACAGAGAAACCTTTTTGAACAGCATGAAGACATATTTGCTCGACAACATCGGCGACCTCTTCTGTTTTACACGGGAAAAACCGGCGGTCTTCTGTTGCTTCCTCAAAGTTAGACGGCAATTCCCCTTTTTTAATAGCGTGGGCGAGTTCAATAATGGACGAACCTTCTGCTTGCCGATAAATTGTCGATAACTGGACAGTCGGGATAAGCCCCGATTCGAGAAAATCCTTGAGTACTTGTCCAGGTTGTACCGATGGCAGTTGATCTTCATCACCGACTAAGACAACCTGCATTCCTTCAGGTAATGATTTAAATAGATGATTCGCGAGCCAAACATCAACCATCGAAACTTCATCTATAATTAGCAATTTTCCTTTTATCGGATTGTGCTCATCATGTTCAAAATAGTCACCTTTCCAACCGAGTAAGCGATGAATCGTAAAAGCGGGCAGGTTCGTCGCTTCACTCATCCGTTTTGCTGCGCGACCTGTCGGTGCAGCAAGAATAAACGGAAACGGCTCATCCTGTTTATATTCTTCAATCGCAAGCGGCAAATCGTTAAGCTTCGAAAATAATTCAACAATTCCTTGGATGACAGTTGTTTTTCCTGTTCCAGGTCCTCCTGTGAGAAGCATAACTGGCGAAGACAATGCTATCCTAATGGCTTCTTTTTGGAGTTCCGCATATTCAATGGATTGTTTTTTCTCCAGGCTTTCTAAACCATTTGTAAACTCTTCATCCGTAAAAGATATTAAGTTATCTTTGCTCTGTAGAATCCGTTTCATGCTCGTAGCAAGCCCTTTTTCAGCAAAATATAAAGAAGGCAAGTACACTCGTTCTTTGTCTAAAATTAATTTTTCTTCTTCATCAAGAATAATCATCTCATGTGTGATAATATTCTCTTCAATTGATGTTTGCCCGCTTAGCAATTGCTGAACTTTTTTAATAAAATAGTCATAATCCAAAAACACATGTCCGTTCTGGAGAGATGATTCATTCAAAACGTAAAGAGCACCCGCGCGAACCCGCTCCGGGTGATTCCCTTTAATTCCACATAATTCTCCAAGTTCATCCGCTCTTTTGAAGCCTATTCCTTCCACGTCATAAATAAGTTGATATGGATTTTCTTGAATGACTTCAATCGTCGCGTCTTTATATGCTTGGTACACTCGCATAGAAAGCTTAGGTCCAAATCCACATTCAGATAAAAAAACCATAATCCGATCGAGCCCTTCATGTTGCTTCAACGCGGCATAAAGTTTGTTCGCGATCTCTTTCCGTAAATTTGGGACTTTATCAAGCACCGTTTCGTCCTTAACAATTTTTGCTATCGCTTGGTCACCTAACGTTTCAACGATAGCTTCCGCTGTTTTCGTTCCGATACCTTCAAATAAGTCACTTGATAAATATTGAATAATGCCAGATCTTGTCTTCGGTACCTCTCGTTCAAAACTTGACACATTAAATTGCTTTCCATACTTTGGGTGTTGCACAAACTTTCCATAAAAGTAATACGTTTCTTGCTCATAGAGTTGAGAGAGGTAACCGGTAATCACCACTTCTTTTTCCACGTTTTGTTCAGTTGATTCATGAACACGAACGCGGGCAACTGTATACAAATTATCTTCATTATGGAAAATATATTGAAGTAAAGAAGCTTTAATATATTTCTCTTCCGCTACTGAAGGTTCCATCTTAATCGCTCTCCATCTCATTCGATAGCTTTTGCAAAACGAGCTTTTTTCCATTCGCAGCTAAATGATGGTTTGCCTGAAGTTCCAATGCTTTTTCAAACATTGCTAATGCTTCCTCGTCTTTATCTTGATAAGTGAATGCAACGCCTAAGTTGTAATATACATCAGCATTTTTACTATCAAGTGCGAGTGATTGCTCGAATTCGGTGATCGCTTCATCTACGTGCTCTAAATAGGCTAAGCTTAACCCGTATTGGAACCGCGCCTCAGCGTCATTTTCATCAAGCTCAACGGCACGCTGAAATTGCGGGAGTGCATACAGAACTTCGCCCGTTTGATAATGAGTCATTCCGAGCATGAAGTGAACATCTTTATGCTGAATCCCATGCTTGATTGCTTGCTGATACATCCGTTTTGCTTCTTCATATCGCTCTAACTGATAATAAGCATTTGCGGCGCCGTAGTAGGCTGTTGCTAATGAATCATCAAGCTCGAGAGCACGATTATAAAAATTTAACGCTTTCTCTTCATCTCGAATGATCGTAAGTAAATCACCGAAATTAATATAGGAAATCGGCTCATTTGGGTTTTCTTCAATCGCCTCTTGAAAGCACTTCGCCGCTTCTTCATAGCTTCTTTCTTTTAGCAATTGAATTCCTTTTTTATTTTTATTCATAAGCCCCACCTCATAACCCCTACATGTGCTTACACGTAAGTCAACCTTGTCCCTTCCTTATACACTTCATCAATAATGCCACCACCGAGGCAAACATCTCCAGCATAAAAAACAACCGCTTGACCTGGAGTAATCGCCCGTTCTTGTTCCTTAAAGGTGACGCGATATTCTCCATCATCTAGTTGCTCAACCGTTACATTCCGATCGGGTTGACGATAGCGAAACTTAGCTGTACAAGTAAAGACTTTCTCCTTCGGTTCATTAATAAAATTCACATTTACAGCTTTTAAAGCATCTGAATAAAGAGCTTCATGATGGAACCCTTGACAAACGTATAACACATTTTTTTCTAAATTTTTACCACAGACAAACCACGGCTCTCCAGCCCCACCGATCCCAAGACCATGACGCTGGCCAATCGTATAATACATTAAGCCATCGTGCGTACCTTTCACTTCTCCATTTAAGGTTTGCATTTCGCCTGGTTGTGCTGGCAAATACGTACTTAAAAACTCTTTAAAATCACGTTCACCAATAAAACATATTCCGGTGCTATCTTTTTTTGTTGCAGTGGCAAGCTTTGCTTTGCCTGCTATTTTGCGAACTTCGGATTTTTGGAGGTCACCTAATGGAAATAGGACACGTTCGAGTTGCTCACTTGAAAGTTGATTTAAGAAATAAGTTTGATCTTTATCTTCATCCACACCACGTAATAGCTCAATCCGCTCATCGACCATTGATAACCGGGCATAATGTCCAGTTGCGACATAGTCAGCACCGACATCAAAGGCGTGATCTAAAAATGCCTTGAACTTTATCTCTTTATTACACATGACGTCAGGATTTGGTGTCCTACCTGCTTGATATTCTTCTAAAAAGTAAGCAAACACTTTATCCCAATATAACTTTTCAAAATTGACTGCGAAGTACGGAATCCCAATTTGGTTGCAGACTTTAATGACATCATTATAATCTTCAGTAGCTGTACAAACACCATTTTCATCTGTATCGTCCCAATTTTTCATAAAGATTCCAATCACTTCATACCCCATATCTTTTAGTCGTAATGCTGCAACAGAAGAATCAACACCTCCTGACATTCCGACGACGACTCGTTTTTTACCCACTGTTGTTACCTCCCAATGATTCGCTTAACTGCATGAATTGTTTCAAATGCTGCTTTTTCGATTTGCTCCATTGTATTCCCTAAACCAAAGCTATATCGGATCGCCGACTTTACTCTATCTTCATCTGTGTACATCGCTTGAAGAACATGGGACGGTTCGAGTGTACCAGCTGTACAAGCAGACCCACTTGACGCAGCAACATTCGCTAGATCAAGACGGACGAGTAAAGCTTCAGCTGATACACCGGGAAAACTTACATTTAAAATATGTGGTAAGCTCTTATTTTCTTCACCATTCACTACATAGTCAAGCTCGTGCCCAGTAAATAAATCTAACATTTTCTGTCTATAGCTCGTGTGACGTATTTGTCGTTCTTTCATTGTGTCTTGAGCTAGTTGTACAGCGGTATGAAAGCCAGCAATGCCAGCGACATTTTCTGTACCTGCTCTTCGTCCTTGTTCTTGTTGCCCACCGTACATGAGCGGAGATAGCTTGACCCCTTCCTTCGCATATAAAAAACCGATACCTTTAGGTCCGTTCATTTTATGTGCAGAAACTGCGAGAAGATCAACTCCCAATACTTCTACATCGATTGGAATGACTCCAAATGCCTGGACAGCATCAGTATGAAATGTAATTTGTTTTTCCTTAAGCAAATGTCCAAGATGAGTAATCGGTTGGAGTGTTCCAACTTCATTGTTTGCAAGCATGACGGAAACGAGGATC
>DKGN01000156.1 GCA_002453275.1 Caryophanales bacterium UBA6769 | reverse complement strand
TCATTCATGGTAAGATTTTGATTGGAGCGGATGGGCATCGTAGTATGGTACGAAGACATATTGCACCACATAAACCAGATGCAACATTTGCCGGTTACATTGTGTGGCTTTCTTCAATAAATGAAGATGATCTGCCTAGAGAAATTCGTCCTAACAACAGAGCGTCAGGGGTTACGATGCAAAATAGTATTGATGGCTTCATGTTTGGCTCGATTACAGATATAGATGATGGCACTGGACCTGGAAAACGTCGAGTAGGAACAGCTTGGTATGATTATAGTCGGAATGATTTGTTACGTCGTCTCGGGTGTGTGAAAGGAACGGTTGTTCACCACTCACTTAAAGGCCCAGAGATTCCTCAGGCCGCGCTTCGAGAATTAGCTGATGAAGCTCATATAAAATGGGATGAACCGTGGCTGTCGGCAACGCTCCATGGCATAGAGACAGGTACGATTGTAGGAATACCAATAAAAGAATACGTTCCAGACTATCTTGTTAAAGGACGTATAGCGCTAATTGGAGATGCTGCTCATGTACCCGCGCCAATCACTGCGAGTGGGTTTAATGAATCGTTACAAGATGCTGTTACGTTAGGCAAGTGCGTGTCAAAAGGGATACAAGGAAATACGGCTAAGGATGCTTTAAAGAAATATGAATCCTTGCGATTAAATAAAGTACGCCAGATGGTGCAATCTGGACAATCAATGAGCCGTTATTTTGGTCCTAAATGATACTAAAATAATATATTAGATTTAATCTCTTTGCACTACCATATGTGAAGAGGTTTTTTATGTTTTGGTATCATTAACATGGTTAACTATTCTATTGAAGAAAGATTGTCTGCCATTTGATTTAATATGCGTCGCATAAGTAATAGCTCCTCCGGTAAAACTCCCTTTAGTAATTTTTGTTCGTGATTCTCCCATATTTTCATGACAGGTTCTCTCAATTGTTTCCCTTTATTTGTTAAATATACTTTACTTATTCGGCAGTCCGAATCATCATGTTCACGATAGATAATCTGATCATGTTCAAGTTTTTTAAGCATATTGCTGACTGTTGAAGCTTTTGTTCCAGTTTTCTCTCTTAATTGAGATTGCGTAATGCCGTCGTTATTCCACAGATGGGATAAGGCAAGTTCTTGACCAATATGTAACCCTAACTCTCGAAGTTGACGTGAATAACTTTTTCGAGTTTGCAACGCAATCGTCTGTAATAACAAACGAATGTCACTTTCAACCATCATAATTCCTCCGATACACTTAGTACACTAATTATATCACAAATATATTTTTAAAATAGAGTATGACTTATCAATCATTTGACTTTAACACTCAAATGATATTTACTTAGCATGCTAACTATTTTGCACACAGAAATAAGATTGATGGAGGTTTATGGATGAATCGGATGTTGAAACCAACAATTATATCAATTGCGATGGCAACTGTAATGGCGGGAGCAGCAATTTCACCAGCACTTGGATCGATTGCTGCCCATTTTCATGAAGCTGATCCTGTGTTGATTAAGCTTGTCTTAACGGTACCATCATTAATGATTATTCCTTTCTCTTTTTTTTCAAGTTATTTAACACGTAAAATATCAAAACGAGCGATCGTTTTACTAGGGTTATCCATTTATGTCATTGGAGGTGTTGGTGCACAATTTACGAATACGATTGAAATGTTGTTGGCTTTTCGCTTATTATTGGGAGCTGGCGTCGGGCTTGTTATGCCATTGTCCTTTACATTAATAAGCGATCACTTTCATGGGAAAGAACGTACGAAGATGATGGGCTATAACACAGCCTTTAGTAATATTGGTGGAATTATTACGATGTTATTAGCTGGTTATTTGGCATCATTCGGCTGGAGGATACCATTTAACGTCTATTGGATGGGTCTTGGGATTTTTCTTTTAGTCCTCTTTTATCTTCCGAAAAATGAACCAATCAAGCCTCAGAGTGGGAAAGCGAAAGCAAAAATGCCGTTATCCGTTTTTGGGTATGCATTAGCCGCGTGTTTTATTATGTTAGCTTATTATGCAGTAGCTACAAATATGGCTTTGTACTTAGAACAGAGTAAATTAGGTAGCTCACAAACTGCAGGACTTGTCATGTCTTTTACAACAGTCGGTGGCATGATTACGAGCTTAATTCTCGTCCGCTTGCAAACGCTCTTTAAAGATTACTTAATGGCGGTTGCGTTACTAGCCATGGCGATAGCTTTTGGGGTTCTAACATTTAGCTATTCAGTTCCTATCATTTTAATAAGTGTTTGTGTCATTGGATTCGGCCAAGGCATTACGTTTCCATTAATAAACGTAAAAGTATTAGGAACCATTGATCCAGCGCTAAGCGACCGCGTTATTTCTGTCGTATCAAGCATGATCTATGTTGGTCAATTTTTATCGCCTGTTGTTCTCGATTCCATTAGCAGCCTTGCCGGGATACCGACGATCCGATTTCAATACAGTGTACTTGCTGTTTCCCTTATCCTTTCGGTCGGAGTTATGTTACTTGTTAAGCTATTGAAAAGAAATAGAATGGCTACGAATGAAATGGAGCTTTAGCGTGTTATTGTTTTAAGCACAACAAAAGATTAAACCTGTTTGGAAGCTCACTCTATTCCAAACAGGCTTATACCATCTAATAGGGCTATGTGCGGTTCCAAAAACGTTGTTGAGCGATAGCAGCAACAAATTCTTCGCTGAAATTTCGGTTATTTTCAGCGAAGACTACCCCGGCTAAGTTATTTGCTTTTGATGTTTGAATGTAAGGTTTGCCAGTTGAAGCAACGCCAATCGGTTTATAATGTTTGTACGCTACTTGTATGAAGTGCTTCATGTCAGAATTAAATTTCTCTTCGTTTTTGGAGCGGCCGCCAACGACATACAGGGAGTCGAGTAAATAAGGGCTTGTTGTAAGGAAAGTATCATTAACTTTAAGTTTTTTTCCATTTGCTCCTGTGACTGTACCAAGTGTTTCACTTACGATGCAAACAAACACACCATTCTTTTTTAATGCGCCTAAGACATGCTGAACTTCCTCTTCGTTAAATCCATTGCCAATGAGAACACCTACTTTTAACGAATAGGCATAACGAGGTGTCCGGGCTTGGCTCAGCGAAGGATATTTTGTAGAAACAGGAACATTCGTGCCACGTGGACGTTCGACACCGATGTTATCGGCAACACGATATGCCAATTCTTTATCTACATTCACTAATACGTTCGCATTTTGTTGACGGACTGATTCACTTCTTACTTTTCCGAGTTGATAGCTTAATGCTTCGAGCGTATGCTTCCTTTCAATAGGTGTTAGACTATTCCAGAATATCCTCGGCTGTGTAAAGAAGTCATCAAATGACTTACTACGAGCTCTTATGACGTGTCCCTCAACTTTCTTCGGATAAGATTCGTAGCCACCTTCCTCTGGAGGTGTCGTATAGGGCGTATTGTTTGCGAGCGAATTTTTATGATAATCGACCTTATCAACATCGATCCGATACCTCATATTGCCACGCCGTTGATTGTTATGAAATGGACAAATTGGTTTATTAATGGGTAGCTCTTGATGATTTGGTCCAATGCGATGGTATTGGGCACTTTGATAAGTCATGAGCCTACCTTGCAGAACAGGGTCGTTCGAAAAGTCAATGCCAGGAACAACATTTGCAGGATTGAATGCAACTTGTTCAGATTCTGTAAAATAATTATCAATGTTCCGATTTAATGTCATCTTGCCAATCAATTGGACAGGAATAAGCTCCTCCGGCCAAAATTTGGAAGGATCGAGAATATCAAAGTCATATTTGAATTCATCTTCCATCGAAATGAGTTGGACACCTAACTCATATTCAGGAAAAGCCCCACGATTAATCGCCTCGCGAAGATCCCTTCGATGGTAGTCCGGATCAAGCCCACCAATTTTTAGTGCTTCATCCTGGAGCAGAGAATGAACACCGAGGACAGGCTTCCAGACATACCTCATAAAGGTCGCCACCCCTTGCTCATTTACAAATAAATACGTATTAATTGACCACGACTCCATCATTCGGTAGCTTCTCAGAATGCCACGATCAGACATAATCCATAACACCATATGAAGGGATTCCTGGTTATTCGCTACGTAATCCCAGAACCGATCATGGGCCCCAGTAGCTGTTGGAATATCATCGTCTGAATCAGATTGATAGGCATGTAGTGCATCTGGAAATTTCATGGCGTCTTGGTTGATTAAGACTGGCATAGCGATTGTTGTTAAATCAACATTTCCTTCTTCTGTATATAGTTTCACACCTTGGCAACGTAAATCTCGTGCTGTATCATAGGATCCTTTCGATCCTTGCACGGTAGAAAAGCGTATCGTTAACGGTGTCTTCTTGCCTGGTTCTTGTAGGAAGCCTGCCTTTGTCACATGCTTCATAGACTGATAACATTCAAACTCACCATATGCACTGTACCCTCTTGCGTGAACGACTCTTTCCGGTTGTTCTTCACGAACAAAATGTGTCATTTTTTCGAAAAATTCATAGTCTTGACGTAAAGTTGGACCACGGATACCCGCCTTTAATTGGTCCGAATCATTCGATAGCTTTTTTCCTTCATTTGTCGTCAATGGCTTTCCGACATTCGTTATCCGGTATTGGTCCAACTGTCGTTGCTTTGCATCTTGCTTAACGGGCTTCTTCTGTCTTGGTGACTGTTCATCCATATGCTTAAATATCCCCCTTTAAATAGCTTTAAAATCTGCTTATCTATATGCTTATAAATTCGCAATTATTCATGATTACTATCATCTACACGGCGGTAGATTTTATTGTTTAATTACTTTATCGCGAAAAAATGTTGTGAACGGTCTTTTATTTTGAGAAACTAAGATAAATACATATAAGCTCCATACATGCAAAATGTAAAAATGCACAGAAAGCAAGAGGTGTCGCTTATTACTGAGTCTATTAAGATACAAATGTTGCCTTGTCATGCAAGTACTATCGTAGAAGAGATGGAGCAGATTACGGAGATCGTGAACCGTGTGTATGCGGAAGCTGAAAAAGGATTATGGATGCACGGAGCAGCCCGGACGACAATGGCAGAAATAGCAGAGTTCACGAGCAATGGAGAAATCGCTGTCGCTAAATCGATGGGACAAATCATTGGATGTGTGCGTATTCGGCAGCTTGATGAAGAAACGGGAGAATTCGGAATGCTAGCTGTTGATAAGAAATATCAAGGGGCTGGAATTGGACGTGAATTAATTCACTTTGCCGAAGCGAAGTGCCAGAAGGATCGTCTTCAAAAGATGCAACTTGAATTGCTAGTACCTGTAGACGGCTCCCATCCAGTTAAGGAAACGTTGAAAAATTGGTACACGCGAATTGGGTATCGTCCGGTCTATACAGAAGCGATGGAACGTTCATTTCCGAAGCTTGCACAAATGTTAGCTCTGTCTTGCCATTTTATTATTTTTCAAAAAGAATTAACTTAAAGCATTGTTCATGAAAGCCCTTTTTCGAAATGTCGGAAAAGGGCTTTATCTATTTTTTTCCAAAAACTCCCTCACATATTTACTGATAATGTCTCTGCAAAAGGAAATAGTACATATAAGAGGATAGGCAGATCCTTTTTTGAAGAACTTTAATTTTTAAGGAGGGAATCATTTGTATGACGAAAAAAGACGATAAAGGCTTGTCTCGTCGTGATTTCTTGAAGACATCTGGGATTGCTGCTGGAACGTTAGTTGGCGGTGGGCTCATCGGGGGGGCTATCGGATATAACTCCAGAAAAGAGTCCGGTACTGGCAAGCGAGGAGAAGAAAAAGAGAGCGGCATGGCAAGCCCGAAAGGGAGAAAGTTTTTTAAAAGCAATCGCGACTTCGACATCCTGTCACAAGCAACAGAACGGATTTTCCCTGAGGATGATCTTGGCCCAGGGGCGATAGGGTTAGGTGTCCCTTACTTTATTGATAATCAACTAGCCGGTGGCTATGGGATGAATGCTAGAGAGTATATGCAAGGACCGTTTGAAATTGGCGAGCCTACGCAAGGATATCAGACACCGCTCATTCGGCAGGAAGTATTTTTACGTGGCATTAGAAAACTAGATCAAGAAGCGAAACGACGCTTTGATGATCAATTTGTCAATTTAGAAGGTGAACAAATGGATGAGATTCTGACAGCCTTTCAAAAAGACGAAATAAAAATGGATGGGCTGACCTCCGGCTTCTTTTTCACATTGCTTCGTTCTGCTACGTTGGAAGGGGCTTACGCTGATCCAATTTACAGCGGAAATAACAACATGGACGGCTGGAGAATGAAAGATTACCCCGGAAACCAAATGGCATATATCAATGACATAGAAAGTGAAGACTTTAAGAAAATTGAGCCACAATCATTGGCGAGTATGGATCATTAAGGAGTGAGTCATACATATGGAAAAAACATTAGATAAAGTTGATGTTGTGACAGTCGGAGTAGGTTGGGCAGGAGGCATCATTGCAGCTGAATGTGCCAAAGCGGGATTGAAGGTGGTCGGCTTGGAACGCGGAGAAGCAAGAGGTACGGACGATTATCAAAGAATCCATGACGAGTACCGCTATGCAATTCGCTATGAACTGATGCAAGATTTATCAAAAGAAACGGTCACTTTTCGAAACACACGTAAGCAAAAGTCATTGCCAATGCGGACGATGGGTTCCTTTTTGTTAGGTGAAGGTCTTGGTGGGTCCGGTACTCATTGGAACGGATGGACCTTTAGGTTTCTCCCTTATGATTTTGAAATTAAAACGATGACAGAAAAAAAGTATGGCGCAAATAAAATTAAAAAAGATTTTCTTCTTCAAGATTGGGGTATAACGTACGACGAATTAGAGCCCTATTTTGATCAATTTGAAAAAATGACTGGGATTTCAGGCGAAAACAACCCACTTGCCGGAAAAAGATCCGATGATTACCCGACACCTGCGATGATCAAAACACCGATTCTTAAAAAGTTTGAACAAGCAGCAAAAGAAAAAGGGTATACGCCCTATATGATTCCATCCGCCAATTTGTCAGAGACCTATGAAAATCCAGATGGTGAGAAAATTTTCGCATGTCAATATTGTGGATTTTGTGAACGGTTCGGCTGTGAGTATGGGGCGAAGTCTGCAGCAGAAGTGACCGTCATTCCAACCGCAAAGAAAACTGGAAATTACGATGTACGAGTTCATGCAAATGTTGTCGAAATATTAAAGGATGGTGGCAAAGTCACAGGAGTCCGCTATATAGATACCGTTACGAAGGAAGAGTTTATTCAGCCGGCGGAAGTCGTTGTTCTGACAAGTTACGTGCTCAATAATGCCAAGTTGCTTATGGTCTCTAATATCGGAGAGCAGTATGATCCTGCTACGGGTAAAGGCACACTTGGGAAAAATTACTGCTATCAAGTGAATACAGGTACGACCGGATTTTTTGAAAATCAAATGAATACATTCATGGGTGCTGGGGCGCTTGGCATGTATATGGACGACTTTAATGGGGATAATTTTGACCATAATAAATTAGACTTTTTACATGGTGCGGGGATATGGCTAATCCAATCGGGAAGTCGCCCGATTAACAGTAACCCAGTTCCACAAGATGTCCCTTTATGGGGCGCAGAATTCAAGAAAGCCTCGATTCATAACTTTACTCGTTCTCTTTATGTTGGTGGACAAGGCGCATCCCTACCACATAAAGAAAATTATTTATCATTAGATCCGACTTATAAAGATGTGTACGGGGTGCCATTATTGCAAATGACGTACAACTTCACCGACCAGGATAGATCTCTTCATCAATTTATTTCAGATAAAACAGCTGAAATTATGGAAGAAATGGGACCAAAGGAAATAGTTAAAGAAAATGCAATAACAGATTATGACATCGTTCCATATCAGACAACGCATAATACTGGAGGAACGATCATGGGAGATGACCCAGCGACAAGCGTCGTGAACAACTACTTGCAGCATTGGGATGCAGACAATCTGTTTGTTGTCGGGGCAGGAAACTTCCCACATAACAGTGGATACAACCCGACAGGAACAGTCGGAGCGCTAGCTTATCGATGTGCTGAAGGCATTATTAAATATAGCAACGACGGAGGAAGCTTAGTTTAATCAAGGAATCGATTAGTGTTCTAGACTACTATAGAAAGGAGACCGAAGATATGGGTTTAGCTCAGATTGGCATTCCGGGTTTAATTATCATTCTCGTCATCGTGTTAATCATTTTCGGACCGAAAAAGCTACCGGAAATTGGCGGAGCAGTAGGGAAAACGTTAGCCGAATTTAAAAGATCGACAAAAGAAATTATGGACGATGACGAACTCGTCGAAGAAAAAAATAAAAAAACGGAGCTTACATAGAGGTGGGATGAATGGAATCTCTTGAAAGAAGCAAAAGACAAGTGTTAAGCCCTCTTGATAAAAAGCCCGAGGAACAAAAGGTCGAAGCGGTGGAAGAAGAGCCCGAGAAAGAGAATAATGAAACGCTCTCCGACCACCTCTCCGACCTGCGAAAGCAATTGATTAAAAGCGTTTATGTTTTTTTGTTTTTCTTAATTGTCGTATTCGCCACAATGAACAAATGGTTCCCACTCGTTACAAAAGGGAATAGCTTAGTCGTGTTCGGCCCATTCCAAATCGTTAAATTTTACACATCGATTACCGTCACGTTAGCACTTGGGCTTGCTTTGCCATTTCTCATCCATTTCATGTGGCAGTTCGTAAAGCCAGGGCTAAGGACGAGCGAAGTGCGCTACTTAGGCTTGTATTCCCCAATTATGTTTTTATTATTTATAATTGGTGTCGCTTTTGGATATTTCGTCGTCAATCCGTTAAGTTATCATTTCTTAATGAATTTTGGCGCAATGAACTTTGATGTCATTGTTTCTGCCCAAGAATACGTACACTTTTTGATTATGACAACGATTCCGCTCGGTTTTTTATTTGAACTTCCAATCGTCGCCATGTTCCTTACTTCTATCGGCGTCCTAACTGCCGCAACGATGAAAAATGTACGGAAATGGTCCTATCTCGTCATCGCTATCCTTTCCGCACTCATTACACCACCAGATTTCATAAGCCAGCTCATCGTATTAATCCCGATGGCGATTTTGTACGAGGCAAGTATTGTTATCGTGACAAAAATGGAAAGTAGAAAGGCTAATGAACCGGCAGTCTTATCAACGGAATAAGATTGGAACTGCACCCCAATAACAGTTGGAGGTGCAGTTTTTATGCTCATGTAGTTACTCCTCGCTAGGTTTTTCTTCATGGGCCCAGTAGTGAAGCGGCTTGTACATATACGTTTTCATCCAGCCGATGATGATGCCGATGCAATAAGCGGCAATAATCGTTCCAATTCCGACCGAGCCAAGCGAGTGAACAAAGACCAAACTCATAATGGTAGATAAGACAACATTCATTCCATCACTTGTCACTTTTGCTTTGCCAAATTCCAGTTTAAATCGTTCACTAATAACGAAGGTTAAAGCATCGTAAGGCATGAGTGGCAACCTCGCTGTAGAATACGCGAGCAGGCCAGCAGCAATAATGAATAGACTTATGAGCAAATAAAACAATCGGGCAACAATGGTCACAGGTGATGGAAAAAGTTGAACGAGGAATAACGTTGTATCCATAAAGATCCCAAATAAAAATAAAATCAAGAATTGCACGGCAAACGCCCTTAAGTCGATCCGCTTCTGTAGGATGATTTGCACAAGGACATATAAAATATTAGCCAGTACTGTCGTAATCCCAATCGAGAGACCA
>DKGN01000130.1:1719-2513 GCA_002453275.1 Caryophanales bacterium UBA6769 | reverse complement strand
AAAAACTACGTATGAGATTATAACGCCAGAGCTTGTTGGATTTGAAACGAAATTAGTCCTCGGAAAACTTTCAGGTCGAAATGCATTCAATGAAAAAGCAAAAGAACTAGGATTTGAATTAGAGAAAGATGAATTGAAAGAAGCATTTGCAGCCTTTAAAGAGCTTGCTGATAAAAAGAAAGAAATCACAGACGATGACATTTATGCGATTTTAACTGAAAATCGATTTGAAGCATCTGCATCTTCATATTACGAAATTGAACAGCTTCAAGTTCAATACGAAACGAATAACATTGCAACAGCAACGATCACAGTTAAAACAACAAATGGCGAAACAGCGGAAGCATCCGAAAAAGGAAGCGGAAGCGTCGATGCGATATACAACACGCTAGAACGAATTATCGGTTCGAAGATTGTATTGAAGGATTACAAGCTCCAATCTATTGGGGAAGGCAAAGATGCTCTTGCACAAGTAAATGTCAAAGTTGATATCGATGGACAACAAATTAACGGACACGCAACGGTACAAGATGTTCTTGAAGCATCTGCAAAAGCTTATTTAAATGCCGTAAACCGTGTCATGACAGTGCAAGCGAATAAAAAAGTCGCCAGCAATTAGGTGTAGTGTAGTTAGCAGGAGGCAGAAAACATGAAAAAACAAATCGCTGTATTACCTGGTGATGGAATCGGAGCAGAAGTTGCAGAAAGTGCAATGACTATATTACGAGCCATTGGCGACAAGTTCGGACATGAATTTGAATTTAAACAAGGGCTTATTGGCGGGGGGGGGGTCG
>DKGN01000130.1:0-1459 GCA_002453275.1 Caryophanales bacterium UBA6769 | reverse complement strand
ATTGGCGGGAGTGCGATCGATGAGGTCGGCTCCCCATTGCCTGATGAAACATTAGACATTTGCCGAGGAAGCGATGCAATTTTGCTTGGAGCAGTCGGTGGTTACAAATGGGATAACTTACCTAGTGAACAACGCCCCGAAAAAGGCTTGCTTAAATTGCGTAAATCATTGGATTTGTTTGCAAATCTGCGCCCAGTAACAGTGTTTGAGAGTCTTGCAGACGCTTCAACGTTAAAGTTCGAAGTCGTGAATGGAGTAGACTTAATGATTGTTCGTGAGCTTACCGGTGGTCTTTACTTCGGAAAGCCAAGTGAGCGCATCGGGGAAAAGAAAGATGCGGTCGTTGATACACTTCATTATACCCGCCATGAAATTGAAAGAATTGTTAGAAAAGGTTTTGAACTCGCACAAGTGAGAAGAAAAAAGTTGACATCTGTTGACAAAGCGAACGTGCTAGAGTCAAGTCGAATGTGGCGAGAGGTCGTCGAAGAGATTGCACCTGAATTTCCAGATGTTAACTATGATCACCGTCTCGTTGACGATGCGGCGATGCAACTTATTCGAAACCCAAAACAATTTGATGTAATCGTGACTGAAAATTTATTCGGAGATATTTTAAGTGACGAAGCATCAATGATGACTGGATCGCTAGGGATGCTTCCATCCGCAAGCTTAAGCGCAGACGGCCCAGGTTTATATGAACCTGTACATGGTTCTGCACCTGATATTGCAGGTCAAGAAAAAGCAAACCCACTTGCAATGATTTTATCAGCGGCGATGATGTTAAAATATTCATTTCAATTACATGAAGAAGCAGAGGCAATTGAGTTAGCCATTACAAAGGTGCTTAATGAAGGTCATCGTACAGCAGATATTGGTGAGGGACAATCACCATTAACAACTACCGAAATGACTGAGAAAGTTCTTCAAGTACTTCATTCATAACGTTTAATTTATAAAGTGTCGCGTGTTCACCTTAAACACTTGACACTTTGCTTTTTTATTAGAGGGGGAGAGGAAATGGCTCCAAAAACGATATTTGAAAAAATTTGGGACCAACATGTCGTTGTAGAAGAAGAAAATAAACCGGCCTTACTTTATATCGATTTGCATCTAGTTCATGAAGTAACATCTCCTCAAGCATTTGAAGGATTACGGATTGCGAATCGAAAAGTAAGACGCCCAGACTTAACATTTGCAACAATTGACCACAATGTGCCAACAGTTGACCGTTTTAATATCCAAGATCTAGTCGCAAAGAAACAAATTGACACGTTAACGAAAAACTGTGAAGAATTTGAAATTCCATTGTTTGACCTAGAAAGTCCTGAGCAAGGTATTGTGCATGTCATCGGTCCTGAGCTTGGTCTTACTCAGCCTGGGAAAACAATCGTATGTGGGGATAGTCACACGTCAACTCATGGAGCATTTGGAACTTTAGCTTTTGGTATTGGAACGA
>DKGN01000133.1 GCA_002453275.1 Caryophanales bacterium UBA6769 | reverse complement strand
TGCTTCGTAACTCTCTTTCATCCATGTAACTAGTCCGACGCGACTTTCCTCTCTTATCTGTTCAACATCTTGCATCTTCAGAATTTTTCCAGCCTTTAATAAAATAACAACATCAAGTAACGGCTCAATTTCTTGAATTTCGTGTGTCGTCACAATAATCGTTTGCGTATTGAGGTCAACATACGATAGAAGTCCTTTAACGATCGCCTCTCTTGCCATCGGATCAAGACCTGACAGCGGTTCATCCATGAGAATGATTGGAACTTTCCTAGCGAGTGTTAAGGCAATTTTTACCCGTCCCCGATTTCCCTTTGATAAATGCTTCACTTTTACGTTCGGATCAACATTCATAAAAGCTAAAACATCATACGCTTTTTCAATGTTAAAATCAAAAAATTGACTAGCATAAAATTCCACATGTTCCTTCACCGTGTAAAAAGGATAGTACGTTTCAAGCTCTGATAAGTAAGCGACATGCTCACATACTTGACGAGTTACTCGGTTACCGTTCACAGTAATCTCACCTTGGGAAGGCTTAAGTAAACCTGAAATTAACTTTAGTAAAGTCGACTTTCCACTTCCATTTTCGCCTACAACCCCAATAATTTTTCCGGTTGGAAAACGAAGCGAGACATCGTCCAAGGCTTTTTTTGTTACGTAACGTTTTGTAACGTCTATAAATTCAATCATGTTCATTCTCTCCCTTCTCACCTGTTATGCTCAAATAACCTTTTAGCCCTAATAAGATTTCCACATCAGTAAAACCCATTTCTGACATGTCTTTGAGAAATGTGGAAACGTACTTATCCTTCAACGTTTCTCGTAACTCGCTCAATTTCTTTTCATCCTCTGTAATAAAGGTTCCTTGCCCTCGTTTCGTTTCAACGATGCCTTGTTGTTCAAGCTCTCGATACGTTCGCTGAATCGTGTTCGGGTTGACTCCTGCTTGAATAGCCATTTCTCTAACAGACAACAGTTTGTCACCAGCTTTCATTTCATTTCGCATAATTTGGCGATAAATTCGTTCAATCAACTGTGCGTAGATTGGAGACTCTGAATGAAAATTGTCCATCCCTTACACCTCGACTTTCCGATCGAGAATCCATCCTGATAAGAAAAATAAAACGAGTGCAACCATGATGTAATAAACATAAGTTCCGATAAATATAACGGACATGGCACCACCATCCATTATCATCGTCTCATTGATCTCGACTTGAAACATCGCTTTCCCAAGAACGATTGGATAAGTGAATATATCTAATGGAATTGCACCCCAATGTGTTAATGTTTCTAAAACTTTCGATTCTTCCCATTTTGATAAAAGAGAAAAGCCAATGAGAATAAGAGGGACAAGCACTGCCCACGTATATTTTCCTAAATAGTTTTTTAGCAAAAGAGCCAACGCCCAGAGAAAAACTCCCCACACCGTTAAATAAATGGATCCACCTAACACATGAGCAACAATGTTTAAACCATTTAACAAATAACTACTCCATGACAAGCCTGTTTGTACAAAAATATCGAGTAATACGTGACCGCTCACAAATGTAATAATAGATGTTAGACAAATAAATAAAATCATAGCGATTAATCCATTGACGAATTTCGCCAGCAACAACTGATAACCTGAATGCGGATTATGCAGCCACATGTGCATGCGATCTTTTTCAGTATATAAACTTTTCGCGAGATAAACAGGCAAAAAAGCGACGTGCATAATGACAATCGCAAAGGATCCCGTAAATAAAATGGCCCCATCATCAAATTTCCACGTTAAAAACAACAGGACGCTGTAGATGCCTCCTATAAATGCTAAAGCTCCATAAATTCCTGATAAGCCAAGTCGAAATTCTTTCTTCACTAATCCATTCCATGCATTCATTCGTTCGTCCCTCCAACTTCCGTTCTAGTGTTATGGTGTTCTAGTTACATAGTACACCGACACTTAAAGTGTGTCAATAGAAAAATAGCCTTGATTGAACGAAACAGCAAATGACAAAGAAGAATATTTATTGTTATACTTAAGGAAATAAAAGTAGAAAAGCTAGAGGGGGAGACAGTGTGGAAACTATATTACTTTCTAGTTTGAACGGGCTTGCAGGTCTCTTTTTGCTATATCTAGTTGTGCAATTCTTTGCTTTATTGCGAGTGAGAAAACGATGTGATTCCGTCCATAAGCAACCGTTCCAAATTAAGAAATCGCAAAGGTCTTGGCAAGATATCGTCACGATTATCGCAATCATCATTATGTTTGGTTGCTGGCTTATCGGAATAGCATTCTTTGAATTTAACCAAGTATTTGTGCCTTATTTTGCAGCGATTCTCGGCATGACATCCTTTCCCCAACTTTTCCGACATGGCAAAGTTGGAAGAAACGGGATAGCTAGCGGGGTTCATTTTATTCCATGGGATGAGATAGAAACAGGCTCATTTCAATGGTTAAAATTAGCTGACTTTCATTACCCTGACGGAAAATTGATAATCAATACGAACGAGGGTAAATCATTTGAATTGATCATCATTAAAAAATACGCAGATGAAGTGACAAGTGTCTTAAAATCGGAAAGTATCCTGACACCTGTTTAGCAAAGCAAAAAACAGCCTCTTCCTGACGAAGTAGGCTGTTTTGTTCTGTAATCCTTTATTTAGATGCGTGTGCAAGCTTTTTTTGTACTTCTCTTTCAAGTTCCATTTGCATTTCGCTTTCTTCAGAGCGTTCTCTACGTACCCATTGCATAAAGACGTAAATAAGAAATGATCCGTATAGCACTTCTTGCGCAACTTTCATAAGAACCCCACCTAGACGTTGGTCCTCAATTAACGGAAGAAGCATGAATTGCTCGATCAAATCCGGTGAAACCGTCTGTGTCCCCGGTAAACATAAGCTTAATGCGGTGGCCCACGCAACAGGGTTTGTAAAGGTTTCATATAGTGCATTTCCAGCAAAGATGATGAGCGCACATGCTGGTGTTAATAACAATCCATCTAAAAAGATTAATCCAACCCGCTGCAATTCAGAGATTCGATTCCACTCTGGTACAGGTGCAATAATCGTCCACCACATTAAGATAGCTGAGATGAACAAGACCGTTTGAAACGAATCATGCGCTATTTTATGGACCATTAAATAGTCAAACATAGCAGGAATATGATAAAAAGAAAACATGACATTAAATAAAGCAACCGCAATAAGTGGTTGTGTAAATAACTTAAAAAATCGCTTGAAAGGAATTTTTAAAATTAATGACTTTAACAACCACTTTGGCGTCCCTAAAATGATAAGCGGAGGCACAAATAGCAAGCTTACAATCATTTGCCCCATATGAATACTAAACATTAAGTGCCCGACTAAGTAAAGTGGACCCCCATAACCGATGTAGAAAAAGAAAAGACCGAATACAAATAAAATCTTTTTATAAAGAGGGACAGGCTCAGAGTCTACAAATCGATGCCTTCCTTTACCAGTTGCCCAAAAATATAAAACCGCGATTACAATCGTTGCAATAATGAAAGCAGGGCTCCATAACGCTTGAAACCCAAAATGCAAATTAATTTGTTGCCACATAGTAGCTACACTCCTCTAAAGATGAAGTTCACTTCATCCGACTAACTAAAATGGATGTGGCGACTGACGCATTTCCATCAGTCGCTTGACCATTAAATTTTAGCAAACTATTCGCCAAATATCGAGCAATTTGTTTAATCAATGTCCACTATGCTCATCGTGTTCATCGTGGTCGTGATCATCCTCTTCTTCAGGTTCTTCAGGCACCTCAACGTCCCCAACATTGAACGCTTGCTTCGGCATTGTATGCTTGCCTCTTGCCGTTACATGTGGAATTACATAATAGTAACCTTCTTCAAATGTGTAAGTGAGTGAATAAATACCGTCTCCTTCATGATCCCCATCGATTTTCTCAGCATCGTCTCTTTCACCATGCTTCCACACTTCAAAAAGCACTTCATCTGCATCCGGAACAGGATCTGTGTCTTCGGTTACTTTCACTTCTACTTTACCTTCCTCACCAGGTTCGAATGCATCTTCAGCTGTTAAAATGTCAACGTGCAACTCTTTTAAGGCATCCTCTTCGTTAATCCCTGCCTCTTCAGGCTGCTCATCTGCCGTACCACAAGCAACGAGTGCGAATACAGTCACCATCGCAATAACCAATCTTTTTAACATCTGATTCCTCCTATAACCCTTTTAATGTTTTCACATCTTCAACAATGGCATCAATCGGAACATCTGACACTCCGTTATACGTCTTTATTATTTTATTACCTTCAACGAGATAAAAGAATACACCGTGTGTGAATTGATCATCGCCCTCTTC
>DKGN01000107.1 GCA_002453275.1 Caryophanales bacterium UBA6769 | reverse complement strand
CGTGCCCGCGGTAAGCGAGAATATTTCATAAGCGCCGATAGACTGGTTAAAACATTGTCATTGATTTTACACAAGATTGTGGACTTGACTCTGCCGAATATATAAATATAGACATGATATTTTAATAATGAAAAAGGGGCTGGGACAAAACTCCAGTAAGTAGAAATTAAAAGCGTGATACCTACCATCAAAAAAATTGGAGGAGGTATCACGCTATTTTTGTTTTTACTATTTTTTTATAAACAAAAAGGGCACCTTTCAAATGAGTATTGCGGACAGAATGAGCCAGCTGTGCGGAGTTTTGAGCCACCTTTTGCGGAAAATAGAGCCAGTGAATGCGGAGGAGAGAGCCACTGATTATTAAAGGAGAAAAACACACAGCCATTGAAACAGTTTTGCTCTATTCCAATGGCTGCTGATTTTACCTGAATCGTTTATCTTCTAATTGCTCGTCAATAATCTCAATTGCCCAACAGACGAGCTCATCAAAATCTAAATCCTCTTCCTCGTTCCATACACAGGGAGTTAATAACTATTGTCATCATCACTTCTTCCGGTAAATATCTGTGAAAGAAATACTTAGCTATACGGTTTTCAACTTCTGTTGGAATCATTTTCTTACCGCCAAACCATGACGTTCTCTCATCGATACTTCACCATCAACTAGAATTTTATAGGAATCATAAACAATACGGTCAAGAATCGCATCAGCTACCTGTGCTTGGTCTAACTTCGAATGCCACCCTTCCGGTGAAAATTGAGAACAGAATATAGTGGATGCTCTCTTTAATCTCGCCTCAATAATTTCCAACACGTGAAGTGCATTATCCTCCGAAAGCTCAGTTAATAACCATTCATCAAGTATTAATAAATCTATCTTTTTATATTTCTGAATGAGTTTGCGGAAGCTACCGTCAGCTTCATACTTTGCTACTGCTAATTCATCAAGTAATTCTGGCAATCTAATATACTTTACTTTGTAAAATTGGCGACACGCATGAACCCCAAAGACGTTAGATATCCATGTTTTCCCGTTCCCTGATGCCCCATCAAAATAATATTATGGTGATTTTGAATATAGTTACCTGTTGCTAACTCTAATATTAAATTTTTGTCCAAGTTGCGATCAGGATGATATTCGATGTCTTCAATAGCTGCCGTCGGCTCATCAAAGGTTGCTTGTTTAATTAATCGTGCCAGTCTATTTGATTTCCGACGATCATACTCATAATCTACTAAAAGATTAAATCGATCATCTAAATCCATATCATGATAATCTTTGTTCTGACTCTGCTCTTGATATAATTCTGCCATTGCACCCATTTTCATTTCGGTTAATTTACGTAATGTTTCTTGGTTCATCATTTTGTGTTCCCTTCAAAGTATTCAGCACCACGGATAAACCCATGATCATTGGTATTATTTTGGTGATTATCAATATTCAATTTTTGCTTACGCTTCTTACTTCTATCTAATACGCCCTTTAAAACAGAAATTGTGGGATTTGTTGATATTTCAAGTAATGTATATGTCGCTTTCTCGAGTTCTTTATTTGTATATTTTGTTGATAAGTTCCTTAGTGTGCTAAGCATACTTAATGCTTTCTTTTCTGCATTCATTTCCAGGATATAAGAAACAAACTGAACCATAGGAAGCCCAATCGTTTCTGCCCATTTGCGATTATTTTCAGGGTTATGTTCGAGATATAACTGGTGATTATCAGGCATGTGATCCGTGTTTGTTGAAAACTGACCGACGTCCCCGTTTAATCGTTTATGGGATGCAATTCGTGTTTCTTTGAAGTAAACTTCAATTAGATCCGTAGTTAGTTGAACATCGACTTGTTCACGGACGTAATCATATGGAACGGAATAATACATTCGTTCAACCTGGATGTGGTAGTTTAGTTGAACTTTTGCTGTTTTCCATTCCGCAAGTTTGTAACGTGTTTGAGGAAGCTG
Source organism: Caryophanales bacterium UBA6769 (assembly GCA_002453275.1). Lineage (GTDB taxonomy): Bacteria > Bacillota > Bacilli > Bacillales > UBA6769 > Pueribacillus. Next base: position 3,364 of record DKGN01000107.1, on the reverse strand, counting down.
TTGAAGGTGGGATTTCTCTTCTTCCTCAAATACCTTTTTACGTGAACCAGGTCGTTTTTGAAAATCAATCGTATTGATTTCCTCTAGTTTTTCAAAGATTCGCCCATTTAAATCTTCTATGTGAAAACATTGATAGTTTCTTAACGAAGCGAGAATTTGCCGTGAAATGTAGCCCACAGTTCCTTCGACACTTGGCTTATCTTTCGGTTTTCGAACACGGCTCGGAACAATGACTGTACGATAATAATCGGCTAGTTCACGGTAAGCTTCATTGAGAAGAGATTCACTTCGAAGAGCTTTGGTAACCCCTGTTTTTAAATTATCCGGAACCAAGGTTTCAGGAACCCCGTCAAAGTATTCGAATGCATGGATATGAGCGATAAGCCAGTTAGGCGATTTCATATCTAAAAATGCTTCTACGTAACTTACCTGACTGTAAGGCAATGTCGCAATAAAAACATACGCTGGATACGTTTCACCTGTTGAACGATCGATAATAGGCAGCGTTGAACCAGCCCAATCCATCTCCATGATTTCACCTGGTTTTCTACGAATTGGCATTGTTAATTTATATTTCTTCGCATACTTCCCATACTTCTCACAAAAAGTTCGGTAGGCATAGGGAATCTTTCCACCCTCACGCGCTTCTGTTGCATATTCATGATGCAGTAAGGTCAAAGTCACATTCTTTTTTTGTAACTCCTTATGAACTTCTTCCCAATCAACTGGGAAGTAACCTTTCTCTATAGCTTGTTTCTCTGGAAAGAGAAATGTCTCCAGCCATGGATTGGTCATGGTATCGTTCAAACTTTCAATACCAAGTTTCTTAGCACGTTGAACAACCCCAGAGACTGTATTCCTTGAGTGACCAGTGCTAGAACTGATTGTTCTTTGACTGATTCCTTCGAAATACATCTCCAGAATCTTACGGCAATTAACCATAAAAAAACCTCCTGTATAATAATGTCATGCTTGTTGGCATGCAACTTTTATTATACAAGAGGTCATTCTAGTTATTGTACTGGCTTTCTGGTTCGCAAAGGGTGGCTCTTTTTTCCGCAATGATTGGCTCAAAAGTGCGCACTAGTGGCTCAATTCATCTGCAATATTCAAAAGTTGTCAAAAAGCTGAATGACACGGTAGAGGAATATGATAAAAAGATAAAAGCAAGCGAAGATGTAAACGAACGTAAGAAAATGCGCTTCATACGCAAAGCCCCTAAACAATACCGAAAACAATTTAAAGATTTTCTGGTGCGAAAGCAAAAATACCAAAATGATATGAAGATTTTCGGAGAGCGCAACAGCTACTCCAAGACGGATCATGATGCCACGTTCATGCGCATGAAAGATGATCATATGAGGAACGGACAATTAAAAGCAGGCTACAATGTGCAACTTGCGACAGAGGGACAATATGCGCTCGCTTATGATGTGTTTCCAAACCCGACAGATACACGAACATTCATCCCTTTTCTAAAAAAATAGAAGAACGTTTCTTTAAGCTACCGAAGTATATTGTCGCTGACGCTGGCTATGGAAGTGAACAAAACTACGACGACGTCATCAAGAATCGGGAACGTACGCCACTGATTACCTATAACCACTACCGTAAGGAAAAGAAAAAGAAATATAAGAATGATACCTTTAACGCAGCCAACTGGGAATATAACGAGGAAAGCGATGCCTTTACCTGTCCGATTGGTAAAACATTGCCGTTCCGATATCTATCCCCTCGAACAGACCGATACGGTTATACAAGAACATTTAAAGTGTATGAATGTGAGGACTGTTTCGATTGTCCATTACGATCCCAATGTACCAAAGCAAAGGAAGGGAACAATCGCAAGATTTATTATAATCAAAAATGGGAAAACCAAAAAGCATATACAAGACAACAGCTTTCGGAAAAAGAAACTGGTGAAATTTACGAAAAACGAAAAATTGATGTGGAACCAGTCTTCGGATTCTTGAAGGCTAATTTGCGCTTCACACGTTTGTCCATAAGGGGCAAAAAGAAAGTGGAAAACGAATTAGGATTTGCATTCATGGCGGTGAACTTGTTAAAGTACATCGCCATGAATAATGAATGTCCTATTAGAATTAAAAAGCACTTATTAAAAATGGTTCCAATCATCGTTCTTTAATGATTGGAACCATTTTTTAATTATTTTTGGCTAGTTATGTCCCAGCCTCTTAACATTTGCTTTATTTGTATACTGGGATATCTAAATGAAGAGTATAATCCCCTATTTCTTGATAAAGATTATACATAGTGGAAATTTGCTTTGATGCCCACCCAATATCAGTAGCATACTGTCTCCCAATCCTTCCTTCAGATTCCATTGCTTCAGGATTCCAACGCATTTTGTATAAAGTGTTTTGTCCAGCTTTAACATAGCTGTTCCCAATAAATCGGGCCCCTCCAACAATTGCTTTGTAAGGGGTAGTCCACCCTTCATCATAAGCTTTTTTAGCACCACAATCGACTGGACAACTGTCATATGCTCCTATACCAAACATATTGTAAACGGGGACCCCATTATATCTAACTCCCTTGGCCAAAGTAGAGTTTCCATTACCTGTTTCCAATGTAGCGTGAGAGATTAGATAGACATCATTTATCCCGTGTTGTCGTCCTGCATCAATGAATGCTTGTCCTTGATTAGCTAATGTGCCTTTTCCCTTTAAATAACTATTTAACGTTACGGCTGATACACCGCTCGGCATAGTAAGATCCAAAAACTGGAACTTTTGTCTATTGTCGTTTAAAAAGTTGTTTGGGTTCAAATAATAATGCACATCGCTAGGCCTAGCTTGGCGCCATTGACCACCAGGTTGATATTCTATAGTATACCATCCACTATAATCCTCCCCCAAAACATTAACTGATACACCTTGGGGTAGTTTTCCAATTACAGAATTACTTCCTTTTCGTGTGCTAGGTTCAGCTCTTACATTTAATGAGCTTGCTGAAACTCTTCCATTTCTAACATATTCTTTAGAAACATAAGCATATTTATTATCAGTTTGTGGACTGGATTCCAATTGTATTGAAAGTGCATCTGCCAAACTTAAATTGTAATAAGTATACTTCGGCTCACCAGGTTTACCTACATGTGACTTATGAATATACCCCGTTTGTTTTACACCATTGATATATACACCCGTACGATACCAATCTTTCGTATAGGTATAATACTTTAGTATCGAACCGGCGGAATATGTTTTAAGTGCCTTAGAGCTTGTTGAAGCTCTAGTGTAAACAGCTGTAGGGCTTTTTATTGCTATACCCTCTAAAAATTTGGGATTTTCCGTAGCAGTATCAACATCTGACTTGTGAATATAACCTGTTTGTTTTACAC
>DKGN01000024.1:3342-10560 GCA_002453275.1 Caryophanales bacterium UBA6769 | reverse complement strand
TGCAACATCACCTAGTACCCCTATTTTATTTTCAACGAGCACTTCAATAATCGAGCTCGGTTGATGTGCCCCAGTTAATTGAACGAGCGTATAAAGCATATCTGTTTCTGTTACGAGGCCAATTACTTTATGATCCTCAACGATCGGAATACACCCAATTTTCCGTTCGTATAGAATGGCAGCTAAGTCTTCAACGAAGTCCAAACGATGAGCCGTTATAACATCGGTTACCATAATGTTCTTAATTGGCATTGAGAAGAACGACGTACTATCTTGTTTGTCAATTGAAAGAGGGAGAGCGTCTTTAATGTTTCTTTCAGCGACAATACCAATGAGTTGTTCTTTTTCATCGACAATCGGCAAATGTCTTACTTTATTTAATTTCATTATTTCTATCGCGAAATGAATTGTTTCGTTTTCAGGACACGTTACGACGTTTGTGTTCATAATTTCTTCGACTAGCATGTCATTCCTCCTTCCGTTAATACATGTATCTATTTTTAAACCGCAATTGATCAAATTGTTCGATAGATTCTTGTTTGACGCGTTTTCCAATTCGAACCATTAAACAGTTTGCAGGATGCGAGCTAATTTCCGGATCGTCTGTGGCATACCACTCAAGACCGCCGGCGTTCATCATTTTCTCCATTACTTTTCGGTATTCCCAAATAGAAAGTTTCGTTCCTTTTAAATCCCAATGCCAATAATATTCGGTCGTAATAATGATGTAATCTTCCATGGCATCATCCTTCATGGAGAGCCGCAACAAATTCTTTCCGACACCGAATCGGCGAAACTTAGGAATAATCTCAATGGCCCCTAATTCTATTAAATCCTTCATATTTCCTTCGGACCATCGTTCTAACGGATCTGGATAAACGTAAGTGACGTAACCGACAACCATGTTCCCGTGTCGCGCGACAATAATCCTGCCTTCAGGTAGTTTGGCAATTCCAACAAGTGCTTCATGCTGTTGTTTTGGAGGTCGAAACGCGATAAGGTCTTCATGAAAGTCATGACTCGCGAGTTGCTCGGAGGTAATAGGTCCCTCAATTATCACTTCTCCATGAGAAGTATCTATTGTCATTGAATAATACGTTTTTTTATGTTCCATCTGGCACCACCTTTTAAAACAGGCAAGTTTTTTTAATCTATCTCCATTATACACAAACTTTGGTTGAAAACGGTTGCAAATAAGGTTATTGTAAAAAGTGTAAAATTTTATTGAATGAATCTTAATATGTTACATTGGTAATAGAAGAAGTATGGATGATGAAGTGAAAGGGGAAATCTCATGAGGGTGGAGGCACTTCCCGCTTTGGATGGAGAGTACAATTTACAAGATTATGATAAATTGACTCAAACATTTAATTGGGAACAAGCACATCAATATTTTAGTTGGCATAAAACAGGAAAAGTCAATATCGCATATGAGGCAATTGATCGTCACGCTGAATCCGACCGAAAAGATAAAATTGCGCTCTATTTTTCCAATACTGAAAGGCGCGAGAGCTACACGTTTGAAGAGATGAAACGGCACTCGAATAAAGCGGCAAATGTTCTAAAAGATCTCGGAATCAAAAAGGGTGATCGTGTTTTTCTTTTAATGCCACGCTCACCTGAACTTTACTTTTCTTTATTTGGGATTTTGAAAGTCGGTGCAATTGCTGGTCCGCTTTTTGAAGCGTTCATGGAAGGAGCAATTTATGACAGGTTGTTTGATAGCGAAGCAAAGGCTATTTTTACAACACTTAGACTTCTTGAACGAATACCTATTCAAGATTTGCCACATTTAGAACGGATTATTGTTGTTGGCGAAGACATTGTGGAAGAAGGACATGTCGTCGATTTTTATAAGCAAATGGCTCAAGCGAGCGAATCGTTTGCAATCGAATGGGTTGATTTAGAAGATGGCATGATGATTCACTATACGTCCGGTTCAACTGGCAAACCGAAAGGTTGCTATCACGTTCACGATGCAATGATCCAACAATATGTGACCGCAAAGTGGGTTCTTGATCTTCAAGAAAAGGATGTATTTTGGTGTACGGCTGATCCAGGATGGGTCACCGGTACATCGTATGGTGTGTTTGCTCCATGGCTCGTAGGTGGGACAAATGTCGTTCGTGGCGGCCGTTTTAGCCCGGATAAATGGTACAAAACGATTGAGACATATGGTGTCACTATATGGTATAGCGCTCCGACTGCTTTTCGGATGTTGATGGGAGCTGGGGATCAATTTACACATCAATATGATCTTCAATCATTACGCCATATTTTAAGTGTCGGTGAACCATTGAACCCCGAAGTGATTCGTTGGGGAATGAAAGTGTTCAAATTAAGAATCCATGATACGTGGTGGATGACAGAAACAGGCGCAATTATGATTGCAAATTACCCTTGCCTCAAAATTAAGCCAGGCTCAATGGGGAAGTCATTACCAGGTATAACAGCAGCAATTGTCAACGATCAAGGGGAGGAACTTCCTGCATATCATATGGGGAATATCGCTATTAAGAAAAATTGGCCAGCGATGATGCGGACGATTTGGAATGATGAAGAAATGTTTGCTGCTTATTTTACGAAAAACGATTGGTTTATTACTGGAGATTCTGGTTTTAGAGACGATGAGGGTTATTTTTGGTTTCAAGGGCGAGTTGACGATGTCATTATGACATCAGGGGAGAGGGTTGGACCGTTTGAAGTAGAAAATAAGCTACTTGAACATCCAGCTGTTGCTGAAGCCGGTGTAATTGGAAAGCCCGACCCAGTACGGGGTGAAGTCATTAAAGCGTATATATCTTTAAAAGCGGGCTACGTTGGCTCGCCAGAATTAGAAGCGGAAATTCAACGATTTGTGCAAAAGGCACTATCCGTTCATGCTGCCCCACGTGAAATCGAGTTTCGCGAAAAGCTTCCAAAAACAAGAAGCGGAAAGATTATGCGTCGCGTTTTAAAAGCATGGGAGTTGAAAATGCCAACAGGTGATTTATCTACCCTTGATGATGACTAGCATAAAAATCGAGTGAGCGCAGACGACGCATCACTCGATTTTTAAGTTCATTTCATTACGTTGTGCTAGCTTATTAAAGTCCTTCGTAAAAAAGCAATCGCTCCGCTAGACGTAACCAACAAGGAACCAATCAATAGAAGAAGAGGATGATTTGTCGCGGTTTTTGGTAGTTTTAAAGTTTTTCCAGCGCCTAATGTTTCTGTAGTTTCAGTTTTAGTAACGACTTCTTCCTTAGGAGATTCAGATCCTGGTTTTTCTGGTGGTGTTGGTGTCGGCTTCGGTTTCGGATCACCAGATTGCTTCGATTCAACAACTTTTACTGTTCTCGTTATTGATGAAATATTCCCAGCCGCATCGGAGACAGTATAGGTAACAGTGTACGTACCGGCTGTTGAAGTATCAACTTCACCGGATATTTCTATAGAATCCGTTAAATCACCATCGACATCATCTTCAGCTAATGCCCCAGGCTCGACATAATCGTCCCCGACCTTTAACTCCATGGGGTCATCACCAATTAGAGTGATTTCTGGTTTTGTAGTGTCCATCAAACTTTTAACGTAAGGTAAAATTTCCGGTAGGAACTGATTGGCAAGGACTTGATACCCCTCTTCATTTGGATGAATATCAGGTTCAGGGAAATAGTTTTCGTACTTACCGACAAATGCTTCAAACGTAGGAATATAGACTGAATCATTGACGACTGCTACTTCCTCAATCTTACTATTCAAATTATGAATAAAAGGAATAAGAAAGCTTTGAAAGGTCTCATCTAAGAAAGATAAAGCATTATAATAACCCATAACATAAATCTGTGCGTTTGAATTAACTTTTTGAATTTCAGAAATGATTTCTGTGATATTTGTGCCTACACTATTAATTCTCTCAGGTACTTGTGCGAATGTTTCTTCTATTTTAGCTTGATCCTCTGGATTGCTTATATCGATTTCATCGATGTCTAGTTGTAATAATAATCCCAATAAGTCGTTTGCTCCGATACCGAGCGTAACAAAATCGGCTGTTTCTATATCGTCTTTAATGTTGTCATCATTATTATGCAATTGCTCTAATACATGAACAGTTTGATACCCACTAAATCCTCCATTCGTCAGCTTGACTTCGTAGTCTAGTTCATCTTCAATTCCTTCTTTAATAAACGCTGGGTAACCGTTACCTAATATTATAGTTCCACTTTCATTTGAATAATTTTCATTTAAATAACCGTGTGCCAATGAATCCCCTAGTGCAACATACTCGACAGGTCGTTGATTTTCAGCTTGTGCAAAGGTCTGTAAAGGGGATAGGGTAAATAAAAAAAGAACAAGTAATAATGAAGCATGAAATGACCTTCTTATTAACTTCATAATAATTCACTCCTAATAATGGAAGACACAGATACTTGGTTAGTCTAGTATCTGTGTCTCCGCTATGTTTGGTATAGAACCTAATTATTTATTTATAAAGATGGAGTCCTTTAGTTTAAAGCCTTTCTTCGGATGAATGCAAAAGCTCCGCCAGCAATCGCCATTAAAGAACCAATCATCATCGTTAAAGGATGTGTGGTTGCGGTATTAGGTAATTTCCCACCTGTACCAGAACCTTTTGTACCATCGCCTTTTTTATCGTTATCGTTTGTACCGCTAGTTCCATTTTCTTCGCAGTCACAGTCTTTTCCATCTTTCCCGTCTTGTCCATCCTTCCCATCCTTACCGTCTTTCCCATCTTGTCCGTCTTTTCCATCAACTCCGTCCTTACCGTCTTCACCGTCTTTTCCATCTTGTCCGTTTCCAGCTCCTGGATCTTCGTCGTTGTTACCGTCACCAGGGTCCTCTCCGTTATCTCCATCTCCTGGGTCTTTACCGTTGCCACCGTCACCATTACCTGGATCTTCTCCTCCATCACCGGACCCGATTTGAATTGTATTTAACACACGGTCTTGTCCGTCAAGAGGATTACATGTAACGTCAACATCTACTTCCATACCAAGAGCACTTGCAGTCACTGTAGTTACAATTTCACCAGCTGTGAGCTTAATGTCACCAGAGTCACCAGCTGTTAAATTGACATCAATACCACCTGTTTCAGGTACTCTAAATTGAACTGTTTCATCGTCATCTTCAAAATCAATTGGACCAAAAGGCAATGGCTCTTCTGCTACATTTACCACACCATTACCTGAGTCCGTTTCTGTTGCATTATCAAGTTCTAAATTGAATTGCGATACTTGTCCATTAAGTGGGTTCGCTGTAGTTCTTAAAATATCAGTTACTCCCATACTAATAGTTGTATAGGAATTTTCTATCGTAAATTCTTCTCCCGGCTCTACAGCCTCAGGAACTGTTGCACTAACTGTGACGTCCATATCAATATCGACATCAATAAGACCTAACGCACTACCAAGACAATTGTACTCGATCGTTTTTGATACTTCAGCGGCGCTTGCCGTACTTAAACCCCCTACATTTAGAGCTAACACCGGGATCACGAACATCGTAAATGCAATTTTTTTGAAAAACTTGTTAATTATTAACGCCTCCTCCAATTTTTCTCTGTGTTTAGCTTGAAATAACTACAATACCGATGCGATGCCCATAAACACCCCCTTTATACATCTATATTGACATCCCTTGACACACTATTCTAAAATATCAGATAAATTAAAGCAATCTGTACATTAGTAGGGTGTTTTATATATAAATTTTTAACGCACTACGAATGTCGTAAGATGATATAAATAGTTTCTAGGTTAAGGATAGTTAAGAAATAGAAGAGGGGCATTGCCTATCGAAACGAGAGGGAATGCCCTTTTAAATGTAGTGATAGAGGAAAGTCTAGTTAATTTTAAGGGTTAAATGATACGACATCAGACGGTGGTGATTCATTTCCGATGACATCTACGGCAGTTACATAGTAGTTCCCATCATCAGGTAGTTTAAAAGAGCGTGTGTCTGCAAAGGAAGCGACACTGCCGACTAAAGTGTGGTCGTCTTCTTCAACTTGATAAATTCGGTACCCGACAATATCATTTTCGGAATGCTTTGACCAAATGATGAATTGGTTACTGATAGTGACATTTGTTACAGGTCCTGGGACTTTACCATTTTCTTGCGCTTCTTTAGTTGCAATTCCGTCTTGTGCATTAAAGGTTCCATCTTGTAATCGTTCGATTTCAAATGTGAGACCCTTTTTTGTGAATTCAGTTGGTGTAGTGTCGAGTGCGAGATAATTGATTCCATTTAAGACGACGTAACGAATTGATTCAAGTGCATCGTCTTCCTCGTCTGGTGCGAATTTAGCATTAAACAAATCAGTACGTACGAGTCCTGCCTGTTCACAAGCTTTTGAAGCGAGCTTACCTGAGATTCCGCAGATTGTTCGTTTCACGATTCCGTTTGGCATAGAAAAACGTTCCCTTGGTGCGATGAGGTCTTTGTTTACGCCATAAGCTGCATTAATTAATAAGGCCCATAGTCGTTGTGTCCGATGTGCATAGTTGCTTCTATCAAGGCTCATCGGTTGTTCATATCCCGTCCATACTCCGAGAGTCACATTCGGGTTTAGGCCAACGAACCAGGAATCATGCCAGTCTTGGGATGTACCTGTTTTTCCCGCCCAGTCTGCTTTGAAGTTTAAGTAGTTAGGAACGCGGCTCGCGGTTCCTCCGTCATAGAGGACATCTCTCATCATATCAAGTGTTAAATAGGCAGTTTGTGGAGTGAAGACGTCGTCAGACACCGCTTCATGTTCATACACGACCTCTCCGTCATGCCCGATGATCTTGTCAATTAAATAGGCATCAATAAATTGACCACCGTTTGCAAATGTTGTAAATGCATTTGTGTTTTCTTCTACTGTGACACCTCGTGTTAATGCACCGAGTGACATTGCCTTGTTGTACCGATCGGCGCCATGAATTAATGATGTAAAGCCCATTTTTTCTAAATAAGCAGTTGCTTCGTACGGTTCCATTAATAGAAAGGCTCGAGCAGCAGGGAGGTTAATCGAATCTTTTAATGCTTCTCTCACTGTTACTAGCCCTCGGTGTGTGCCTCCATAGTTTTTCGGAGTCCAGTCTTTTACGTCCGTCAGAGGTGAGTCCATTAGCATCATTCCAGGTTGCAGTTTCCCTAACTCCATTGCAGGTGCGTAATCTAGGAGTGGCTTCATCGTTGAGCCGTTAGAGCGATAGGCTTGTGTTGCATAAT
>DKGN01000024.1:0-3212 GCA_002453275.1 Caryophanales bacterium UBA6769 | reverse complement strand
TTAAGCTGGGATTCTTCGTAATTACGCCCGCCGATAAAGCTTAAAATCCGACCGGTTTTATTTTCGATTAAAATCGCTCCAACTTGCATTGGGAAATCTTTCGCTACTTTTTCACCAGTTTCTTGTTCAGGTGTTAATTTTTTCTTAGCTGATTGAAAGTAGTTAGCATTGTCGAGTACACCATTTTTTGACTTTTCCATCGCATCATAGATGTCTTTGTCAATTGTTGTATAAATTTGGTAGCCTTTTCGGCGAATTAAATCGTCAGCATTTTTAATGTACTCACTAAAAAGCTCATAATCTTTTTTTATATCTTCAATATTTAATTTTTGGCTTTTGGCGACATCCTCAATTGGTTTATTAAAAAAACGGGCTTCAAACTGTAAGTTTCCGTATAAATGATAATGTGAGGCTAACTGTTCGCCATCGAGTTCATCTTTGTCGGCAAATGTTTTTGCAAGCAGCTCTGTAGCCCGCCGTTCGACTTCATAATGGACATATGGATAGTCTTGTTGTGGGATCGATTTTGGTTTGGCTAAATGTTCTTTAATATCATAGGCTAGCGCTTGCTCGTATTCTTCTTCGTTAATTATTCCTGCTGCACGCATTCTTTTAAGGACCGTCTCCATACGTTTAAGGCCTTTATCAATCGATTCTTTTACCGTTCCATCGTTGTTAAAAGGCGTGTAACTATAGGGGTTCTTCGGAAGTCCGGCAATAAAGGCAGCTTGGGGAAGGGAAAGGTCTTTCGCTGGAATTCCGAAAATCCCTTGTGCTGCTGATTCAATGCCCGCGACGTTTTGACCTGAGGAATTTCGTCCAAATGATACGATATTTAAATACGCTTCAAGAATTTCATCCTTTTTTAAAAAGCGTTCTAATCTCATAGCAAGTAAAATTTCCTTCGCTTTTCGCTTAAAAGAAACTTCGCTTGTCAGCAATTGATTTTTGACAAGTTGTTGAGTAAGTGTGCTACCTCCTGTCTGGACAGAGGAACTCGTTACCTCTTGAATTGTTGCTCGCATGAGTGACTTCGGAACAATCCCCCAATGTTCATAAAAATACGTATCTTCAGTAGCTAATAATGCATCAATGGCAATGGGTGAGACTTCTTCCAGTATAATTTCTTTTCGTTCCAATTCGGATTGGAGATTTCCTAATAGCTTGTCATTTGCGAAATAGACTTGAGTCGTCACTTCATAATTATATATGCCTTGCTCAATTTCTTGTGGGCTTAATGGTTTTTCGTCTTTGACGAGGGATGCAAAGTAACCGGCTCCGACTCCAACACTAAAGAGTGTAGCCATTAATCCAATCACGAGGAAAATGATTAGTAAATTCCACATTGTTTTATAAGCGATATTTAACTTGTGAACGATACCTCGCTCACGTATATGCTGAAAAAAAGTATGACATGTTTCATAAACTTTCTTAAGATACGCTTTCACTTTGTTACCCTCCAAAATTGTAACTAAAATTGCCTAGGAACGTTTAATTATATTAAGAATTACCATCGGTTTTGCGTTCTGTAAATTTGTATTATTATAACATACTAGTTTAAGATAGAACGTGAACGAATCGTAGTTTAAGGAGTCAAGACTTATTGGACAAACTTAATCTGGGCATCGTGGAAGTTTAAGAGGTTATTGATTTACATACAAGTCGATTTTCAGAAAGATACTATGTTGTTAAGTCAATTACGGAGCGAAATTAAATTTTAAGCGAACGGAGTGTGCAATAACTAAGAAATGCTACTATAGAAGGAGCATAATTTTACGCTCCTTTTTTTAGAGTTTTTTTATATGCTTTTGGAGATGAACAAATGGATACTACTAACAATGTTAAACATCAACGGGTTAAAGGAATAACTATGGCAATCATTGCAGCAGCATTGTGGGGCATTCAAGGAAATGCTGTTGATTATATGTTTAGGACAACGAACATTACACTAGACTGGATTATAACAATTCGCCTTTTTTACTCTGGAGTCATTTTGATGGCCTTTCTTTATGTAACAAAACAAGGGAATGCAATTTTCTCCATTTGGAAAGATAGACGGGACAGCATTCAGCTTGTAGCCTTTGCAGTCCTTGGGTTATTAGGTTTACAATATTCTTTTTTTGCGGCCATTCAGCATAGTAATGCAGCATCTGCTGCCATTCTTCAATATTTATCGCCTTCACTTCTGCTTGTATATGCTTGCTTCACTGCAAAAAGGTTTCCAGAACGGAAAGAAATAATCGCGCTCATCCTTACTTTTTTTGGCTTGTTTTTGTTAGTGACAAACGGGGATTATACACAACTGTCAATTACATCTAAAGCTTTAGTTTGGGGTGTTGCTTCTGCCTTTGCTTTAGCTTATTATTCAGTTCAGCCACTTAAGCTTATACAAAAATACAATTCAACTGTGATTACAATGTGGTCAATGTTTATAGGCAGTCTTGTCATTAGTTTAAAAACAAATCCTTTTAATACGAAAATAACGTTTTCTTTAAATGAATGGTTTATTGTTATTTTTATCGTCATAACGACGTTTGTTTCATTTTATTTATATCTTAAAAGCTTACATTTTATAACTTCATCAGAAGCTGGCTTGTTAACGGTTTCTGAGCCGTTAACATCTGTCTTTATTGCTACTGTTGTCATGGGAATTGCGATTGGGAAAATTTCATTAATAGGTGGTTTGTTGATTATTGCTGTCATCATTATGATGGGGATTGATACGATGAGAAATGAAAAAGTTCGAGCAAACAGATAAGCACGTATTACTCATATTGACATTCTCTATATAGATATGCTTATAATAATAGCGGAACTAAATAGTAAAAAAACGATGAGAAGTCAGAGTAGTGCTTTTCTCCCTTTTCCAGAAAGCTAGTGGTTGATGCGAACTAGTAAAAAGATAAAGTGCGAATTACGACTTGGAGTTATCTTTGTGAATTTATAAGGTGTGTCCAAAATAGAGGACATCACTTTATAAGCAACTGCGATTAGTAGCAGAGATCGGATATGAGCCGTTATGATATAGAGTGGAAAATTCAATTGAATTTTCAATTAGGGTGGTACCGCGATAATCAACTCGTCCCTTTTTAGAGGGACGAGTTTTTTGTTTGCTGTTTATCTTTTTGTGACATAGTAGCAATAAACTGTGCGGTGGCTTAAAAGTAAAGGCAAGCGTGAACCGCTCCGAAAATACACTTCGCTTTCCGTGG
>DKGN01000159.1 GCA_002453275.1 Caryophanales bacterium UBA6769 | reverse complement strand
TAGCGGAGGCAGAATACGCAGACTGATATAGGAAAAGCAGGTGTCCGAAGATCGCTGAAGAAGCGCTTTTTGCCTCTGAAGAAGCTGAGTCCATGCCCATGGAAAGCGAAGTATTCTGCCGAAGCGGTCAGATCCAATCACGTACCGCACAGTATCGTTCAACAATAAAATTAAAAAACTTTATAAAAACAGCCCAACTTTATAATTTTATTTCAAATACGTTATAAATCACAAAATATTGGGTATACATATACTAGGAGAAAACGGCTAATTTAAATAAAGGAGTGAACAAGTTGCATAGTGAAACGGATCGAATTGTCCAAACTGAAAAAGTGAGTATAATCGATCGAACGGATTTTCTTTTAATGTCTTCAGGCGTCGTTATCATTAGTTCAGTTATCCTCTTCTTTTCACAACTCATTACGTAAGGGCATCCTTCTGTTGGATGCCTTCTTTTTCGGAAAAAATCAACATGCTGCATAAATTTCAAAACTTCCATTGACATTGTTATAGTACAATGCTTTAATTGTAATTAAACTTGTCAGATATCTGATAAGTGATCAGTTTAGTAAGTTTCAAATTAAAAAAGACGTTCATTCACTTGTTTTAACTTAAATAATGAACTTCTTTTTTGAGGAAAAAACTTTTAAACTACTCATTACAATAAAACTTTCCGGAAGGGCGAAGGGGATATTACAATGCTCCGTGCTAAAAAAATATCAGGTAAGAAAGTATCAGAAATCGTCGTTGAACAAATTGAGGATTGGATACGTTCTGGTAAAGTGTTGCCTGGAGAAAAGTTGCCTTCCGTCCGAGAGTTATGTGAGATGTTCGATGTCGGACGTTCAGCTGTAAGGGATGCTTTAACAACGTTAAAGGGCAGGGGTCTCGTCGATGTGAAACATGGAGAAGGGACGTTTGTTTGTCACTTAGACACGTCACAGCTTATTCCAGATGTGTTGCTCGTTAGAAAAAGCGACATTCATAAACTGTATCAAGTTCGGAAGATTTTAGAAGTTGGTATCGTTGAAATGGCTGCTGAAAATGCAACGGAAGGAAATTTGGAAAACATGCAGCGCTCATTGGATGAATTAGCTAAGGCTAAAACATTAGAAGCGTGGGAAGCAGATTATCGGTTTCATGAAGAAATCGCAAAGGCAAGTGGCAACAATATTTTAATTGATTTAATGGATATGGTCTCAACGACAACAAAAAAAGCGATTATGGATTGTCATCGTATCATTTTATCGAAAGAGTCACTATCGTCTGCCATCATGGAACAGCATATTGCTATTTTCGAAGCGATAAAAGCTCGGAATGCGGGTGAAGCTCGCGAAGCAATGTATCGACATTTAAATTATGTTGAAGAATTACTAGACAAAAATGTTAAAGAATAAAACACTCAGCGAATCAACTACCAAGGAGGTGCGGCAAATGATTACTTCTGATTTAGAAGGAGTATTGCCGAAGGAACAGATAAAACATAGTGAGGAACGACATGTGCTCGGAAATGGTGGAGCACAAATTATAGAGGCGCTTTCCGAAGAAGACATTTCAAAAGTCTTACAATATGCAGATAAGCATAATAAAACAGTAAATGTCATCTCAGGTGGAACAAAACGAGGATATGGCGGAGAAGTTGAACAAGCTGACATCTTATTGTCACTTGCAAATTATAAAGGCATTATCGAGCATTCGGTCGGTGATCTGACGCTAACGGTAAAGCCTGGAACGACGTTGAAAGAAATTTCTGATGAATTAGCGAAAGAAGGCCAACAGCTCGCACTCGATACACCTTGGCCAGAACAATCAACAATTGGCGGGATTATTGCGGCTAACGATTCTGGTGCTAAACGTCTCTTATACGGATCTGCGAGAGACTTAGTTATCGGTACAAGAATTGTTTATGCGGATGGTCGCGTCATACGTACAGGTGGAAAAACAGTTAAAAACGTAGCAGGCTACGATATGAATAAGCTCTTCATCGGTGCAATGGGGACGCTTGGTGTGATAAGCGAAATTACAATTAAACTTCGTCCACTCCCAACATTTGAAGGACTATCATTGCTTCATTTTCCAAATGGAAACGCAGAAAAAGAGCGTGAGTTCGCAATTAAAATTTTAGATTCTGTGATGGAGCCGGTTTCACTTGAACTTTTAACACCAGTACTTTCAGAAAAGCTTACTGGTAAAAAAGCGTATACGCTTGCTATGGCGTTCGAAGATCGTGAAAAAGCTGTCATTGCTCAGGAGGACTGGGTGAAAGCTAACGTCCCTGAAGGTGTTGAGCATACGATACTTGAGCAAGAAGAAGCGAGAGAATGGTGGAATCGTTTCCGTCATATCGGTCCAAATGGTCACGACGATGATGAGAATGAGGCGAATACACAAGCAGCCTTAAAGATAGGTACAAATAATATGGACGTCATCTATGCTCTTGAAACTGCAGAAGCATTAGCAGAAGAATATGGGGTGTCTGTAAGAGGTCATGGTGGTGTAGGACACGGGATTTCGCGTATCTTTATAAAAGGCAATCCTGAAAACATCGTATCTTACATTAAGGCGTTGCGTGCAAAAGTCGAAGAGAAACGCGGTTATGTCGTTTGTACACATTTGCCGTATGCACTAAGAACAGCGGTTAATCCATGGGGGGAAAAGCCAGGCTATTTTCCAATTTTGGAAGGGATTAAGTTGGCAAATGACCCGAAAAGAATTTTGAACCGCCAACGTTTCGTAGGAGGTATATAAAATGAGTGTAGATGAAAAGAAATTATCGATCCCTTTACAAGCAGATATTGCGTGTAATACTGCGACATTAGGAAATTTTTTGTGGGATGACCTTCCTGATGAAAATAAATGGGCTGACTGTGTACACTGTGGACTTTGCCTAGAAGCTTGTCCAACATATCAAGAGACAGGGGAAGAGCACCAGTCACCACGAGGAAGAGTTTATTTAATTAAGGCAGTTGCGGAAGGGAAAATTGACGTTGACGAAGCCTTTTCTAAGCCGGTATTTGACTGTCTTGACTGTCGTGCATGTGAAACAGCATGTCCAGCAACGGTTCAAGTTGGTGGCTTAATCGAAGAATCTCGTGGACAAATACGTCAAGCGATGCCATTGACTGGCGTTACGGGTGCAGTTAGTAAAACAATTCTTCAAGGTGTTTTTCCACACCCTGGACGCTTAAGCAAACTCGGCGGACTTATGAAATTTTATCAAAAGAGTGGGATTCAAAACGTTGTTAGAAAGACAGGTCTATTAAATGTTCTACCAACTCATTTAAAAGATATGGAATCGGTTTTACCGAAGATTGGAAAGCCAGTTCTGAATTCGTATCCTGAAATCGTTCCAGCTGAAGGTGAGCGTAAAGGTCGTGTTGCTCTCTTAACAGGCTGTGTAATGGACGTTATGTTTAGCGACGTTAACGAGGCGACAATCCGTGTCCTTACGCGCAATGGATATGACGTTGCTTTACCGAAAAGCCAACGTTGCTGTGGAGCATTACACGTTCATGCGGGTGATCGCGATACTGGTAAATCTCTTGCTAAGCAAAACATTGAAGCCTTTAAAAACTACGATAAAGTTCTCGTTAATGCTGCAGGCTGTGGAGCTGCGTTAGCGGAATATGATGAGTTGTTCCGTAACGATCCAGACATGTTGCCATCAGCAAAAGAATTTTCGGAAAAAATCGAGGATATTTCTAAATTCTTATATGATATTGATTTTGAACGTCCGAAAACGAAAGTGAATACAAGAATTACGTATCACGATGCGTGTCACTTAGCTCACGGTCAAGGTGTATGGGATGAGCCGCGTGAATTATTGAAAGAAATCCCAGGTGTTGAACTTGTTGAATTGCCTGATGCCGATCGTTGCTGTGGTAGTGCAGGGATTTATAACATTACCCACCCTGATATGGCAGGTAGATTACTAGATAGAAAAATTGATGATATTCCTGAAAATGTCGAAATGATCTCAATGGGGAACCCTGGCTGTATGCTTCAAATTGCAATGGGAGTACAAAAGCATGGTAGAAGTGAAAAAGTCGTTCACACTGTTCAACTATTAGACTGGGCGTATGAAAAAGACAAAAAAGAAGCAGA
>DKGN01000004.1 GCA_002453275.1 Caryophanales bacterium UBA6769 | reverse complement strand
GGGTTGGGCTGGTGACTACGTTGACCCGATGACGTTTCTTGATTTGTGGGTAACCGATGGGCCACACAACGATGTCAACTGGAGCAATGCTGAGTATGATGAGTTAATTAAGTTAGCGAAGTCTTCTATGGATCAAGAGGAACGCATGGATGCGATGCATAAAGCTGAAGAAATCATTATTGACGAAATGCCAGTCATCCCGATTTATTTTTATACGAAGCCATACGTCGTGAAGCCACATGTTAAAGGAATTTACGCACCGATTAATCGTTACCCGCAATTTATTTATGCTGACATTGAACAATAAATAATCTGTTTTGAAAAGAAGGACAGGAACGTTGCCACAGGATTGTGTGCTTCTCTCTGGACTATAAGGTTCAGGTGGAGTAGCATCTGAACCTTCCTGTTCTTCATTTAGTACATGTTCGATGGGGGTGAAGACGGTGTGGAAATATACGTTAACGCGTTTCATGTGGGCGATTATCACGTTGTGGGTCATTATAACAGTAACGTTTTTCATTATGAAAGTGATTCCAGGTGATCCATTCGCAAAAGATGGAGGCCTACCACCGGTCGTGCATAAAAATTTAGAGCGACATTATAACTTAGACAAGCCTGAAATTGTCCAATACGGTATGTATTTAAAGTCAATTTTACAATTTGATTTTGGACCGTCGATGAAGCACAAATCAATTACAGTGAATGACTACATTCGAAAAGGCTTTCCAGTTTCTCTCCACCTCGGTTTACAGGCGCTAGTAATTGCGGTGACGTTCGGGCTAATTTTAGGTGTGATTGCATCGTTATATCGAAACAAGTGGCCAGATTATTTAGCGATGATCGTCGCGATTGTCGGGATTTCGGTTCCGAGCTTTATTTTTGCGACTTTTTTAATTAATTACGTTGCCGTGCAATGGGGATTGTTGCCTGTTGCGACGTGGAAGTCGTGGTCTCATACGATTTTACCTTCTATATCACTTGCGATGATGCCATTGGCTTACATTGCACGCCTTATGCGCTCGAGTATGCTTGAAGTACTGAGTCAGGATTATATTTTAACGGCAAAAGCGAAAGGGCTCACACAAAGTGTCGTTATTTTGAAGCACGCGATCCGAAATGCGATTTTACCTGTCGTCACAGTCCTCGGGATTTTAACGACGAATTTAGTAACTGGCAGTTTTATCGTTGAATATATTTTTGGGATCCCTGGAATGGGTGAAATGTTCGTAACGAGTATTTTTAACCGTGATTATTCTGTCATCCTCGGTTCGACTGTATTTTATAGCGCTATTCTCATCTTTTTGATTTTTATCGTAGACATCGCCTACACGTGGATTGATCCGCGCATTCAAATCACGAAGGAGAGTGGCTGATGGAAAAAGAAACCGCGTATACAGAAGAGATGTTTGTCCGTGATCAGTCGAATGTAGAGGATGCTGAAAAAATTGCGAGGCCGTCTGTTTCATATGGGTCTGATGCATGGCGGCGACTGAAGGAAAATAAGCTGGCGATGCTCGGTTTGATTTTGATTGTATTGTTGTTGTTAATGGCGGTCATTGGTCCACACATCAATGATTACTCGTACTATGAGCAAGATTTCTCGAAAAAGAATGTCGCACCAAATGCTGAGCATTGGTTCGGGACAGATTCAGCTGGTCGAGATTTATTTACACGGGCGTGGTACGGTGCACGAATTTCCTTATTTATCGGTTTTATGGCTGCAATGATAGATTTTTTTGTTGGCGTCTTGTATGGAGGTATTTCCGCACTTCGAGGTGGACGCACGGATCATGTCATGATGAGAATTGCGGAAATTTTGTATGCGATCCCGTATATGTTGATGGTTATCCTCATTATGATTGCGATGAAGCGAGGGATTTGGCCCTTAATTATCGCAATGACGATTACTGGATGGATTCCGATGGCACGGCTCGTTCGTGGCCAAGTTTTGCAGTTGAAGGAATTGGAGTTTGTCCAGGCAGCGAATGCGATGGGGGCGAAGATGGGCTGGGTCCTGCGCAAACATATGCTTCCGAATACATTTGGGCCGATCCTCGTCAACGTGACATTAACCGTCCCGACAGCGATTTTCGCGGAAGCGACGTTAAGCTTCTTAGGCTTAGGGGTACCCGCTCCACAGGCGAGCTGGGGCACACTGGCAAGTGATGCCCTTGGCAGTATTTTAGTCGGAAATTTTTATCAATTGTTCGTACCTGCGATTTTAATTTCTGTTACGATGTTTGCCTTTAATGTGCTTGGGGATGGTTTGCGAGATGCCCTCGATCCGAGATTACGAGAGTAGTGAGGAGGGATATGATGGGAGACCTATTAAAAGTACAGGACCTGCACGTGTCGTTTCAGACGTATGCTGGGGAAGTGAAGGCTGTTCAAGGTGTGAATTTCATCGTTCGAGAAGGCGAAACGGTCGGAATTGTTGGTGAATCTGGCTGTGGAAAGAGCGTCACAGCTAAGTCGATTATGAAGCTACTTCCAACCCCCCAAGCGAAATATAAACGAGGCGCGATTTTATTTCATAATCAAAACATATTGAAAACGAAGGAAAAAGAAATGCAGTCGATTCGTGGCAAGCAGATGAGCATGATTTTCCAAGATCCAATGACGGCGCTCAATCCGACGAGTAAAATCGGTAAGCAAATTATGGAAGCGATTATGAAGCATGAAAACGTAAGCTTGAAGGAAGCACGCAAACGGGCAGTAGATTTACTAGAGTTAGTCGGCATTCCTCAACCAAAGAAGCGGGTTGACCAATATCCACATGAATATTCGGGTGGCATGAGGCAACGAGCGATGATCGCGATGGCACTTGCATGCAACCCAAAGCTATTAATTGCCGATGAGCCGACGACGGCACTCGATGTTACGATTCAAGCTCAAATGCTTGAGCTAATGAAGTCACTTCAAGTAAAGACAGGAACCGCAATTATTTTAATTACGCATGATCTCGGTGTCGTAGCCGAAATGTGTGATCGTGTCATCGTTATGTACGCTGGACAAGTCGTTGAATCAGGGCCAGTTCGGAAGCTCTTTTCAGAACCACAACACCCATACACACGTGGTCTACTGAAGTCTATCCCAAGGCTTGATACGAATCGAAAAACACCATTATCACCGATTATCGGATCACCGCCAGACTTATATGACCCGCCTCAAGGCTGTTCTTTTTATCCGCGCTGTCACTATGCGATGCGAATTTGTAAAACTCATGACCCGTCTTTACAAGATCTCGGTACAGGCCAGCGTTCTGCTTGTTGGTTGCATCATCCGATGGCTGACAAAAGTGACTGGATAAAGGAGGGTGTACCCGTTGATCGTGAAAGTTGATGGAAAATCTGTCGGTGTTGAAAAACCATCCGAAGCTTTAAGAAATCCTCTCGTTCGTGTCAACAATTTAAAAAAGCATTTTACAGTCGACAATGAAAAGCTGAAAGCTGTGGACGGCTTAACTTTTGATATTTATGAAGGAGAAACACTTGGGCTTGTCGGTGAGAGTGGATGCGGAAAATCGACAGCGGGTCGCACGATGATTCGGCTTCATGAGCCTACTGAAGGCGAAGTGAGTTACAGGGGAATGAATTTAAGCTCGTTATCCATGCGAGAGATGATGCAGCTACGTCGAGACATTCAAATAATTTTTCAAGATCCGTATGCTTCGTTAAATCCACGGATGACCGTTGAAGAGATTATCGGGGAGCCGTTTGCGATTCATGGCACGTTAAGCGGGAAAAAGAAACGTGAGCGAATTAAAGAATTGCTCAAGCTTGTCGGATTACAAGTTGAACATATGAATCGGTTTCCACATGAATTTAGCGGTGGACAACGTCAACGGATCGGGATTGCCAGAGCATTATCATTGGAACCGAAGTTTATCGTCTGTGATGAACCGATTTCTGCTTTAGACGTTTCCATTCAAGCTCAAGTCGTCAATTTGCTGCAAGAATTGCAACGGAAAATGGGCTTGACGTATTTATTCATCGCACACGATCTGTCAATGGTAAAATACATTTCCGATCGTATTCTCGTCATGTATTTAGGTAATATGGTGGAGCTTACGGAAAGCGCAACGTTATACGAAGATCCGTTGCACCCTTATACGCAAGCGTTACTATCCGCTGTTCCGATTCCAGATCCAACAATTAAACGTGAACAGATCGTTTTGCAGGGAGATGTCCCAAGCCCAATTCATCCACCGAGTGGCTGTGTGTTTCGCACACGATGCCCTGAAGCGATGGACATTTGTTCACAAGTGAAACCGGTATGGCAAGAGGTTAAACAAAATCATTATACAGCATGTCATCTATACGCATAGTTAGAGTGTAATAAGTAAACAGTCTATTCCTCAATGGAGGGGTAGACTGCTTTTTTTTGCTAGAAAGGGACTTATTGGATAGGTGTTTGATATAATGTGAGAGCTTTTATCTATTTTTGATTGCAACAAGAGGGGGATTTGGCAGATGAATGATTGCACGGGCTGCGGTGAAAAAAGCGAGGGTCAAGCATTTTGTACACAATGTTGTGCAAGATTAGATAAAAAAATGAACCGACTGCGCCTACTTCAGAAGTGACAACACCACCGCGCAAGCCGATGGCAACACGAACGAAAATCATCGTAATAAAAATAGAATATAGCGAAACGGATCGGCAGAAGAAATCATAGAAGGGGCGATATAGAATGCGAGTCTGTCAACAATGTAACAATGAACAGCAATCAGGAAATTTTTGTGGTCAATGTGGTGGAACACTTATAGAAGGAGAAAAGGCTTATTCAGGAAGTGAGAGGACAGCGGACGGAGAAACTGAATCCGAACAAGCACATCAGGAAAGTGCAGCTACAGTAGATGCAGAACAAAGCACTCGCATGGAGCAGAACAAAAAGGCACTCGAATCATACATGACATTCGTAGTTAATCACTTGAAAAATCCAACGCGAGCATTGAAGCTTAATGAAAGTAAATTTGTTTATGGCTTAATTACAATGGTTCTGTTCTCATTCGCTTATGCGCTGAGTATTTATTTTCTTGCGAACAAAATTGTGAAAGAGATGTTTGGTCGGATGGCAAGTTCCTTGCCCTTTATCGATCTAACGTTTCCACTTTTATTTTTCATTATTCTTTTCGTTGCAGGAGCGTCTATTAGTATTGTTGCGGCTGTGAAGCTAATGAATGATTCATCATCAATTAAGCTAATTATTTCCCAATTTGGAGGTCTTCTCGTCCCATTTGCTGTCGTAAATGTAGCTACGCTTATTTTTGCCCTTGCAGGAGCGACGAAATTCACGATCGTCATTACGAGTCTTTCACTTATATTTGCAATTATCTTATTACCAATGCTACTCGCTTTTGAAAAAGGTTCAAAGCAGTCTGGACCAGACAATCAAAAAGTTTATTTCAGTTTAGGGACTGCAGGGCTATCCATGCTCATTTCGTATATTATCATTCGTCTAGCAGTTGCTGATTTCTTAGACAAATTTGACCATGTATTGTACTGGTTTTAAAAAAGGATACTTGCTAAAAGGCTATTGCTTTTCGTAATCACGATAAACTGCGCGGTAATTGAAGCAGTAAAACCGCTTCGGCAGAATACTTCGCTTTCCATGGGCACGGCCTCAGCTCCTTCAGAAGCAAAAAGCTCTTCTTCAGGGATCTTCGGACTCGTGCTTTTCCCATAGGACTGCCTCCGCTAGCTGGGCTGATTACTTCATGCCTTATTCTTTAAAAGCAGACTGTGCTTTCAGTCATTCGATTATTTTTAAACGCTGTTGATTGTAGCGGAGGGCAGTCGACTTTCGCAGGCATGGATTGGATTTCCACTACAATCAACCTCTACATTAGAAAATAGAATTTTGCGTCTGAAATCCAAAGCGCAAAGATTAGCGGAGAAAATACACGTAGACTCCTGTGGGAATTAAAGGCAACGGTGAGACCCCACAGTGAGCGAAGCGAACGAGGAGGCTCACCAGCCGCCCACGGAAAGCGAAGTGTATTTTCGGAGCGGTTCACGCTTACCTTTAATTTCAAGTTACCGCACAGTTTATTTAGATTGTGCTAAAAGTAACAATTCTGTATAAAATATTATTATTTATATATTGACAATCGGATTACTAGGGATTAACATAGGGATTAATAACTTTTACAACGTCTACTTCACAACAACTTATCAAGAGCGACTGAGGGAACAGGCCCGATGACGTCCGGCAACCTCTAGAGATGGAAAGGTGCTCCTTCCTGCAGAATGGTTTCATTCTGGAAGATAAGACATAGCGAACTTTTTAGTAGCGAAGTCTCTTCCACAATGGAGGGGACTTTTTTATTTGAATGAGACAGAAGGGGTGACAGCATTGATTGAAATTCGTAATTTAGTTAAAGAATATAAATCTAAAAAAGGTAAAACGCTTGGTGTAAACAACGTTTCATTGAAAATAAATGAAGGTGATATATTTGGAATTGTTGGCTATAGCGGGGCAGGGAAGAGCTCACTTTTACGCTGCCTAAACTTACTTGAAGTTCCTACTTCAGGGGACGTACTCATCGATGGAATTAATTTAACGAAGTTAGATAGACGTGAGCTTCGAGAGGCAAGGTTAAAAATCGGGATGATTTTTCAGCACTTTCATCTAATTAGCGCAAAAACTGTTTATGATAATGTCGCCTTTGCGTTAAAGGCTGCAGGTGTCCCGAAAAATGAATTTAACGAGAAAATTACCAAATTACTTGAACTCGTTGGTCTCCAAGATCGTGCGACTCATTATCCGGCACAACTAAGTGGAGGCCAAAAGCAACGAGTCGGCATTGCGAGGGCGCTTGCGAACAATCCAAAAGTGCTTTTATGCGATGAAGCAACATCGGCTTTAGATCCGAGTACGACGAAGTCAATTTTATCGTTGCTCAAATCGATTAATGAACAGCTTGGGATTACGATCGTTGTCATTACGCATGAAATGGAAGTCGTGAAAGAGATTTGTGATCGGATGGCTGTTATGCAAGACGGCGAAGTGGTGGAGGAAGGGGATGTGTATGATATTTTTGCCCATCCACAAGAGAAACTAACACGCGACTTTATCGACACCGTTTTACAATTTCAATTGCCGGAACGGCTGTTACAAGGGCGAGAAGGAACATTAGTGAAAATTCATTTTAGAGGTGACTCTGCAGAAGAAGCACTCATTTCTACTGTGTTAAAAAAATTCGACGTTAGTGGCAATATTTTGCATGGAAAAATTGAATACATTAACGGTCAACCGTTAGGCATTTTTATTATGGAAGTGACCGGTCAAGAGGAAGAAATAAACAAAGCGCTTCACTACATAGAGGAGCATACAGAAAGTCTTGAGGTGATAAGGGATGTTGCTTGAGACACTCACCGAGCTTTTACCTGAAATGAATGCAGCCTTTTTTGAAACACTCTACATGGTTGGGATTGCTTTAAGTATTGCAATTGTATTTGGCTTACCACTCGGGGTCTTGCTGTATGTCACCGATAAGGACTTATTTTTGGAAAACCGCTTCGTCAAAGCTGTTGTCGGTGCATTCGTTAACGTCGTTCGCTCGATTCCATTTATTATTTTACTCGTGGCACTTATGCCGCTTACAGAAAAAATTGTCGGAACGACGATTGGGCCTACTGCGGCTTCTGTCTCTTTATCTGTTGCTGCTATTCCTTTTTTCGCAAGACTTGTAGAATCCTCAATTCGTGATATCGATAAAGGGGTTATTGAAGCAGCAATCGCAACGGGAGCAACCCCATGGATGATTATAAAAGAAG
>DKGN01000209.1 GCA_002453275.1 Caryophanales bacterium UBA6769 | reverse complement strand
TGTCGACATGGCACCGATTTATGATGGAGAGCAAATTCTTGGTGTTGTTAACGTCCTAAAAAGCTTACCAGAAGTGCATCATTTGACGGAACAATTACGAAAAAGCCGAAAACGGTTACTTCAGCTTGAAAAAACAGTCGGGCGTTTCCATGAAGCTCAATATACATTCAAAGACATTATTTGTAACGATGTAGTGATGCGAGAGACAATTGCACTAGCCAAAAGAACAGCAAGCTCTAATTTGAATGTTTTAATTCAAGGTGAAAGTGGGACAGGTAAGGAACTTTTTGCTCATTCGATTCATAATGAAAGCTTAAGAAATCATGCTCCGTTTGTTCCTATCAATTGTGCGGCCATTCCTTCCACGTTGCTTGAAAGTGAATTGTTTGGCTATGAAGAAGGTGCTTTTACAAGCTCGAAAAAAGATGGGAAAATCGGTCTTTTTGAATTAGCCGACCAAGGAACATTGTTTTTAGATGAAATTGGCGATTTGTCGTTAGAATTGCAGGCAAAACTTCTTCGTGTTTTACAGGAAGGACGGATTCGCAAGCTCGGAAGCTTACATGAGCAGGAGATCAATGTAAGGGTCGTGACGGCAACGAATAAAGATTTATACCAAATGGTACAAAAGAACAGGTTCCGCGAAGATCTTTTTTATCGGCTTAACGGTGTTCAGCTAATGGTTCCTCCATTGCGTTCACGAAAAAGTGATTTATTTTCCCTCATTGAAATGATTTTACAGCAGAAGCGATTACCCTCTCAAATTACGTTTACTGAAAAGGCAAGTAACTTAATTTATAACTATCATTGGCCAGGAAATGTTCGTGAATTGATTAATGTCATTCAGTATGCAGCGACAGTAACAGACAGCTTAATCATTGATGAGGAACATTTACCTAGTTTTATGAAACTTGCAAACGTCAATCATGAAGATGATTCCAAACTGACATTGAAAGCAAGGTTGGAGAATAAAGAACGTGAGGTTATTGCTCAGACGTTAAAACGTTATGGAAAAACTTTGAAAGGAAAGGAGGAAGCCGCGAAGCAACTCGATATTTCTTTAGCAACACTTTACAATAAAATTAACTATCATAACATTAAGTTCTAATTTTATAGAAACATTCTAATTTATTAGAAATGGCGATTGAGATGGTTTTTAGCCATCTTTTTTTGTTTTATCTGGGCTTTCAAAGGTTTTTAGATGAAAAAACGTTCTAGATTTTTAGAACATTCAATATCGCATATACTTTACCAGATGTATATAAAGCCCTTATGTATCATGGCATTGATAAGGAAAAGGCGTCGTTAATTTATTCTGGTATGAATCTTGCATTATCATTTATATAGATTGCGAGTAAAGGAGAATATACAAGATGATTTTAGAAAGAACAGAAGAACAAAAAATGCTTCAACAAACAGCTACAGAGATTTGCAAGCAATATGGGGATGAATATTGGCAAAAAGCCGACTCAGAACATCGTTTTCCACAAGAATTTTGGGATACGTGTGCAGATGCGGGGTTATTAGGGGTGATGATTCCCGAAAAATATGGAGGTGCAGGCTTAGGGGTTACTGATGCTTCGATTATTTTGCAGGAGGTGGCCAAATCATCAGCAGCGATGGATGGCTCATCCGCATTGCATTTATCTATATTTGGCGCAAATCCGTTATTTTTTCATGGAAATGAAGCACAGCTCGAAAAATATTTACCGGATGTAGCAGCTGGTAAGCTTCACGTTTCGTTCGGAGTTACAGAACAAAACGCAGGAACAGATACGACAAGAATTCAGACGTTCGCAACGCGTGATCGTAATCAATATGTTATTAACGGTAAAAAAGTTTTTATTACGAAAGCGCAAAAAGCTGATCGCATTTTACTCATTACAAGAACAACACCGTACGATGAAGTTACGAAAAAAACAGATGGCATGTCACTTTTTTTTGCTCCTAACGATCGTTCAGCAATTACAATTAATGAAATTGAAAAAATGGGGCGGAATGCGATCGATACGAATGAATTATTTATCGAAGACTTACGTGTCGATGAATTCGATTTAATCGGTGAAGAAGGCAAAGGTTTTTCCTATTTACTTGACGGCCTAAATCCCGAACGGATTTTGTTAGCAGCTGAGGCACTTGGCATGGGTTATGGTGCGATTGAAAGAGCAGCGAAGTATGCGAATGAGCGAGTCGTTTTCGGACGTCCAATTGGTCAAAACCAAGGGGTTCAATTCCCATTAGCTGATGCGTATGCTCACTTAAAAGCAGCGGAAACACTCGTCTATTATGCAGCATGGTTGTACGATAACGGAAAACCGTGTGGAGCTGAAGCGAACATGGCAAAGCTTCGCGCTTCAGAGGCAGGATTTTATGCTGTCGATGCCGCATTTCAGACGTTCGGAGGGTATGCGTATGCGAAAGAATACAATATTGAGCGGATTTATCGACAAATTCGACTTCTTCGCCTCGCACCTGTCACGAATGAAATGGTAAAAAATTATATCGCTCAGCGTGTGTTAGGATTGCCACGCTCATATTAATGCGGAAAGAAAGGATGTAAAAAAACAGATGATTAATTTTACGATGCCAGAAGAAGTGAAAGATGTCATTGCAAGTTTGGAACGGTTTATTGAAGTTGAAATTGAGCCTCAAGAGAAAAAGTTTGCAAAAGCATTTGAAAATGAACGCTTTTTGTACGATGAGAATGGATATTATACAAAGGAATTTCAAGAAGCATTGAAGGAAGTTCGGCTGAAATCTGCTGAAGCAGGTTTTTTTACGATGTTTGGAATGCCAGAGCTTGGTGGGCTAGGAGATGAATTTGGACCCGTAGCAGTCGCACTTATTCATGAAGCGTTAACAAAAAAATACGGCTACAGTTTATTCGTCCAAGAAATATTTCCACCCGGATTATTTACAGGTGGGTTAACACCCGTATTATTAGGTTTAACATCTGAACTTCGCGAAGAAGTACTACCGAAAGTAAAAACGGGTGAATCGTTACTCTGTTTCGGATTAAGTGAGCCTGATGCAGGTTCCGACGTGTGGGCCATGAAAACAACAGCGGTGAAAGACGGTGATCATTGGGTTCTTAATGGAACGAAGCAATGGATCACGAATTCACCTTATGCTGATTATGCGATTATATTTGCAATTACAAATCAAGAACTTGCATCGCAAAGAAAGGGTGGGATTAGTGCATTCCTTGTCCCTTTTGATGGCAAGACATGCACGAACACGTCGATTATCCCTTACCTCGGGCATGTTGGAAGTCGAATCGGCATTATTTCTTTAGAAGATGCTCATGTTCCAGACTCACATGTGATTGGCGAATTAAATGATGGATTTGGTGCCGCTCTTCACGGTGTCGATATCGGTCGTGTCGTTATGGCAGCAAACTGTGTTGGAACCGCACAATGGGCACTTAATATTGCACTTGAATATTCGAAACAACGAAAAACATTTGGGGTAACGATTGAAAATCACCAAATGATTCAACTAATGCTTGCTGAAAGTGCAATGGACATTTATGCAGGCCGGAACATGCTTTTGCACTGTGCCTGGAAAATGGAAAACCAAAAAGAATTGCCATTGAAAGAAATTTCAATGATTAAAGCATTTGCAACGGAAATGGCGTTTCGGGTTATCGATCGTTCCATGCAAATTCTTGGAGGCATGGGCTTAACGAATGAAGCGAAGCTTGAAAAAGCATGGCGTTGGGCACGTTCGATGCGTGTACCTGATGGAACAGCTGAAATTCAACGTCGTACAATTGCTCGCAGACTGCTAAAAGGCGACACTAATTTTGATTAATCGGGAGGGATTGCTGTGAGTTTACCACTTGAAAATGTAAAGGTGTTAGAGCTAGCCCAGACATTAGCTGGACCGTTTTCAAGTCAAGTGTTAAGTGATTTAGGTGCAGATGTCATCAAAGTTGAGAAGATGACAGGAGACGAGACACGTCAGTTTACCCCGCCAGATTTGGATGGTGAAAGCGTTATTTATTTAGCGAATAACCGTAACAAACGGAGTATCACATTAGATTTGAAAACAGAAGAGGGCATTAACATCGTGAAAGAAATAGCGAAAGAGTGCGATGTTATCATTGAAAATTTTAGAACGGGTACTGCTGAACGACTTGGCTTCGGCTATGAAGCATTGAAAGAAATAAACCCAGGAATTATTTATTTGTCGATTTCAGGATTTGGTCGGACAGGCCCACTTAAAGATAAGGCGGGTTATGATTTAGTTGTCCAAGCCTATTCAGGGTTAATGGGGCTGACTGGTGAACCTGGAGGTCCACCGGTAAAAGCAGGTTTTTCTGTCGTTGATTTGACGACTGGCTTACTAGGAGCGATGAGTGTTATTACGTCCCTATTACACAGGCAAAAGACCGGAGAAGGACAATATATTGATTGTAGCTTGCTTGACAGTCAGGTGATGCTCTTAAACTACTTCGTCCCAACATATCAAGCGACAGGTGAATCTCCGCCACGAATGGGTTCAGGTCATCCATCATTATGTCCGTATCAAGCATTTGAAGCGAAGGATCAGCATGTCATCGTTGCTGTCGCAAACGATAACTTATGGATAAAGTGCTGTGAAGCGTTAGGATGGGACGATCTTTTAGCGAAAGATAAATATCGCAAAAACAAAGATCGGGTTATCCATAAAGACGAGCTTTTAGCGATTATAAAAGCACGATTGCGAAAAATGACCGCAACATCGATAATTGAAGCATTAGAGGCTTACGGTGTTCCTTGTAGCCCAATTAACTCTGTTGAGCAAATCGTAAATTCGGAGCAAGTCATCGCCCGCAATACGATTCAGGAAATACCTCATCCGACGATACAAAATTTACGGGCACCCGTGTTTCCGGTGAAATTTTCAGGGATTGACGTATGTGTTCGAAGTCATCCTCCTTCCGTTGGAGAGCATACAGACGATATTTTAACAGAATTTGGTTATTCATCAAATGAAATTTCGCAATTATCGAAAAAAGGTGTCATTTAATCTTTGAACGAGGAGATGATAGCATGCGTTTTGAAAATGAAGTTGTTGTTGTAACAGGTTCAGGAAGAGGGATTGGACGTGCCGTTGCTTTACAAATGGCACAAGAAGGTGCAAAGGTTGTCATCAATGATCTTGATGAAGATGTTGCACAAGCTGTCGTAAACGAAATTCAGGAAACGGGCGGGCGGGCGACTGCTGTAATTGGGAGTGTTGCAAATCGCGATGATGCAGATCGACTCATCGATACGGCTGTACAAAAGTTCGGAACCGTTCATACACTTATAAATAACGCCGCGGTCATTCGCCCGGCAATGATCGATAAAATGACAGATGAACAGTGGGATACAGTTATTGATATCGGGTTAAAAGGGGTGTTCAACTGTATCCGTGCTGTTGCACCAATTTTTAAAGAGCGGGCAAAACAAAATCCAGAGTCGCTGTCCAACGGTAAAGTTGTTAATGTTACATCAGTCGCGGGTTTAACTGGAACAATTGGACAAATTAA
>DKGN01000211.1 GCA_002453275.1 Caryophanales bacterium UBA6769 | reverse complement strand
TTTAGTAACAATTTGTCGAAATGAAGAAGGTTTCCTACACGACACTGCTTCTTATTATACGGTTTACAAATTCAATTTCGCAACTATGAAATGTCGAAAAGTGACATGAACAGTCACAAACATCTCTTTCTAAAATGAACAAGCAAAAAGCTCGCTACGAGCGAGCTTCCGTGGTCATGTAAAATATCGTTCACATGCTTCATGTACCTGTCGTTCTGTAACAATTCCTTCCGCAATGACTTCGTTCGCAAATGTAATGACAGGAATGCGCAACTGATACTTTTCAAGCAGTTGATCATCTTCATAAATATTCACTTTCTTTATTTGAAATTCCCATTTTGACTGTAATGCTACTAGTACTTCTTCCGCCTCATCACATAATGGGCAATTTTCTTTCATATAGAGTGTCATTGTCTTCATGTCACATAGTCCTTTCTATTGAAACCTCTTCCGGTTCGAAGATGAAGGAATGCGTAACTCATCACGATATTTTGCAATTGTTCTCCTTGAGATTGTAATCCCTTTTTGTGCTTTTAACAATTCAGAAATTTTTTGATCAGACAGTGGCTTTCGTTTATCTTCTGTTTCAATGATTTTTTCAAGAGAATGTTTTACAACAGTCGATGAAGTGCCTTCACCATCCTGAGATTCAATTCGGGACGTAAACAAATCTTTATAATTAAACAAACCCTTCGGGGTTTGGATAACCTTTTGTCTCACTGCACGACTTACAGTTGATTCATGCATGTCGATGTCATCTGCAATTTCTTTTAACGTTAGTGGCTTTAAATGGCGTAATCCTTTTTCGATAAATGCCATTTGTTTTTTAACAATCGCTTCTGTTAAGCGTTGCAATGTCATGCGACGTTGTTCGATACTTCGAATAATCCATAAAACTTTATTATATTTTTCTTGCATGTAATGTTGGGCTTCGTCCTGATCTGTCTGAGATAACAAATATTCATATTGTCGATTCATTCGGACGGCGGGAAGCATATAATCATTCACGATCACTTGATACGTACCATCCGATTTTTCAACTGTAACATCTGGAAATAAGTACTTTGTTGTT
This sequence comes from Caryophanales bacterium UBA6769, assembly GCA_002453275.1. Classification (GTDB taxonomy): domain Bacteria; phylum Bacillota; class Bacilli; order Bacillales; family UBA6769; genus Pueribacillus. The sequence goes on along the minus strand of DKGN01000211.1, from coordinate 6,546 downwards.
TCGTCACTATATGCCGATCCAGGCTTTGGGTTAAGTTGCTGGATGAGATCAGCGGACGCTTGAATTTCCGCTAAAGAGACCGCATACTTTTCCGCAAGTTCAACCCATTTTCGTTCGGCTAACAATTCCAGATCATCTGTTACAATCGCTTCTGTTAAGCTTGAGCGTTCTTCCAAACTTTCTAATTGCCAAAGTAAACATTCTTGTAACGTTCGTGCCCCGATGCCAAGTGGTTCAAATTGGGTAAACCGTTTAAATGCTTGCTGTACATCGGATTCACTCACATTTAACAGTGTAGCTGTTTCCTGTAACGAGAGCGTTAAGTAACCTGCTTCATCTAGATTATAAATGAGATACTCTACTATCGCTTCTTCCTTTTCAGACAAAGATAATTCATGCAATTGTGATCGTAAGTACGCTTGTAAATTATGTTCATGCTGATGATAATAATCAACAGGACTATCGTTCTCTTCTTTATCGGGTTGTGATATTGTCTGCCCGGTTGAATAAGAATGACCATGGGCATCTTCGTGTACTGATTTTTCATGTAATTCCAGCAATGGATTTTCAAGTGCTTCCTCTTGCAAAAAATCAATCAATTCAAACGTTGAGAATTGCAAGATTGTGATGGCTTGACGGAGTTCTGTCGTCATGACGAGCTTTGTTGTTTGCTTTTGATATAATCCAAGTTCCATCATCACGCCCTCCTTATACTTATGTTACTATATTTGTGCTGACGATGAGTAAAATTTTTCAGTTTTTTAACTGTTATTATTTATCGTTGCAACGAATGCACATTTCACGTATAATGATTGATGCATTAAGCGCTCGTAGCTCAGCTGGATAGAGCGGTGGTTTCCGGTACCACGTCATGCGGGGGTTCGAGTCCTCTCGAGCGCGCCATTAATAAAATTAAACTTACGATTGACAAACAAAGCGGCCACATAAAACCGCTTTTTTTATTTAGCTGTTTCATAAGTAGCGTTGTGACAAATGTAGCGTATACATATTTTATAAGATAAATGGTAGGTAGACAGATGAAGAAACGAACGCTTGGTTTTTTATTCGTCTTATTGGGAGCAATATTGTGGGGTGTGGGCGGAACTGTTGCTCAACGGTTGTTTCAGGAGGACGGCATGACCGTTGGCTGGCTCGTAGCCTTTCGGCTCATCGTCTCTGGAATATTGTTGCTTGTGCTTACTTTTTTATTTAAAAGAAATGAAAGCGTGTTCCAAATATGGAAACAGAAACAGACCGTTCTTCAATTATTAATTTTTAGTTTATTTGGGATGCTCGCTATTCAATATACATATATGGCCTCTATTCAGCTAGGAAATGCTGCCGTGGCAACATTACTACAATATTTAGCCCCAGTTTTCATCATTGTTTTTCTCGTCCTCACAAAAGTGAACAAGTGGAAAAGTCGGGATGTCATCGCTGTCAGTCTTGCTTTAACGGGTACTTTTTTGTTATTAACAAATGGCTCCTTAAGCCAACTATCTGTTCCTTTCTCAGCTGTTGTCTGGGGTGTGTTATCAGGTGTTGCTTTAGCATTTTACACCCTTTATGGAAAGCATCTATTGGCACAGTGGGAAGCGGTTATTGTCGTTGGATGGGCGATGCTGATCGGTGGTACTAGTTTAGGTATTTTTTATCCACCATGGAATATTTCAGTCAATTGGACAACAGAGACGGTACTCTATCTGCTTTTTGTTGTGTTGTTTGGGACGATGCTCGCCTTTTGGTTATATCTTGAAAGTCTTCATTATTTAAAACCGCAAGAGTCAAGTCTACTAGGTAGTGTTGAACCGTTGGCTGCGATTGTTACATCCGTCTTATGGTTACAAATTCCGTTTGGTATTTTTCAAGTTTTCGGTACATGCCTTATTTTCATTATGATTATCTACTTATCAATTTCCACAGAGAAACCGGAGCCTAGTGAAAATCCCAATTTAAACGTTTTAAAGTGAACGAATACGGGTATGATGAAAGACGGGATTTGTCTTTTGTAAGCTTGTATTTTGCACGGCATTCTTTTCATTTGACCTATCTTGACCTATTCGTTATGATGGAACTACATCATTAGCATAACAAAAATAATATTATCGTAAGTTAGAAAAAGGAGGATGACGTATATGCATTTAATACCTACAGTAATTGAGCAAACGAGTAGAGGTGAACGCGCGTATGACATTTATTCTCGCTTGTTAAAGGATCGTATCATTATGCTTGGAAGCCCAATTAATGATACGGTATCAAACTCAATTGTTGCTCAACTGCTTTTTTTAGCAGCTGAAGATCCAGACAAAGATATTTCGATTTATATTAATAGTCCAGGTGGTTCGATTACATCAGGAATGGCCATTTACGATACGATGCAACATATTCAGCCTGATGTATCGACAATTTGTATTGGTATGGCTGCATCGATGGGGTCATTTCTATTGATGGCAGGTACAAAAGGTAAACGCTTTGCACTTCCGAACAGTGAAGTGATGATTCACCAGCCACTTGGTGGTACACAAGGTCAAGCGTCTGACATTGAAATTCACGCAAAGCGAATTATCCAAATGCGTGAAAAACTTAACAAAATTTATGCAGACCGTACAGGTCAATCTCTCGAAGTCATTCAACGAGACACAGACCGCGATAAGTTCTTATCCGCTGAAGAAGCGAAAGAATACGGCTTAATTGATGAAATCTTGTACGAAACGAAAAAGTAAACAAACAAAAACTCGTCACACTGAAGTGGCGAGTTTTTTTATTCTCCGTCGAGATACAATTCATAATTAGGGGCGATAAGCACTTCAACGCGTCGGTTCTTTGAACGACTGTGAGTCGTATCATTTTCAGCTATCGGCTGATACTCTCCGTACCCTTTTGCGCTTAAATGCTCGGGATTTAATTCTTTATTCGCAAGTAAAACTTCCATAAAGTTAATCGCTCGCATGACACTCAGATGCCAATTTGAACTATATTGAGCATTGTGAATCGGCACGTTATCCGTATGGCCACTAATCGTCACATGTCGGGGCGGATCTGAAACGATAAATTTAGAGATTTCAACGCCCAATTGATGAGCACCATCTTTAATTTCTGCGCTCCCAGAGTCGAATAAGGCATCATCTAAAATTGTGATTTGAAGTCCTTCTCCCGATAATTTCGTCGTTAATCGATTTGCTAAATCGTGAGTTTCTATATATTCGTCTATTTTTTGTTGCAAAGCAATAAGTTCCTCTAGTTCAAGCATGGCTGCTTCCTTCGATAATTCGCTATTTGGCTTAGACGACGTATCTTCCAAAATAATTTGTTCATTGATGCTCGGATATTCCATTACACCAGAACCTGAACTAAATACTCCACTTAATGAATCTGCAAGATCGCGAAACTTGATCGCGTCAAGTGAACTCATAGCAAATAAAACAATAAACAACGCTAACAACAAAGTAAGCATATCAGCATAGGGTAAGAGCCATGACTCATCCATGCCTGAGCTTGAACCTTTTTTACGACGCTTCCTGGTTCTTGCCATCATTCTCCCCCTCTTTAAGCAAGCTTGCACTTTCACTTAAAGGGAGATAGCTTGCTAATTTTTCCTGAATGGCTCTTGGTGACTGTCCATTTTGAATTGATAAAATACCTTCAATCATAATTTCACGGATGCGAATCTCTTCTTCTGATTTACGTCTTAGCTTATTTGCAAATGGATGCCATAGCACATAACCAGTAAAGATACCGAGTAATGTCGCAATAAATGCAGCTGCAATTGCTTCTCCAAGAATGTCGAAATCTGCCATGTTACCAAGGGCAGCAATTAAACCAATAACAGCCCCAAGTACTCCTAACGTTGGTGCATATGTTCCGGCTTGTGAAAATATTTGTGCTCCTGCCTCATGCCTTTCTTCTAATGCATTCAACTGTTCATTCATTACATCACGAATAAATTCTGGTGACTGACCGTCAATGACGAGCTTCATCCCGTTGCGTAGAAATGGATCCTCTACTTCATCAACTTGTCCTTCCAAAAAAAGAATACCTTCCCTTCTAGCAAGGGTAGCCCAATCCATAAAAAGCGGGATTAAATCTTTAATTTGCGGTACTTTTAGCTCTGTGAATAAAACTTTGAAAAGCTTTGGAATTTTCTTTAATTCCTTTCCTGGAAAGCCAATCGTAACGGACGCGATAGTTCCAAGGAAAATGATAAGAAGTGCGGCTGGGTTTAAAATGACGAGTGGGCTAATTCCCTTTAGCGCCATCCCAATACCAACGGCAATCATTCCAAAAATTATTCCAAGTAATGATGTTATATCCATAATAAACTCCCCTGACATATAAGAAGGTGTTTTATTTGCTCACTTGATTATAATATCGGCAATTTTTAGAAATACTTTAGCTTTTTTGTACATTTTGTCGAAACGTTTTATCGAGACAATACATAGATAAAGACAAAACGCTAATAAAAATAAAAAACGGCAATCCGTTAGAATCACCGTCCTCTTTATCAAAGTGCCTCTTTACTTATGAATGCTGCTAATGCTTCGATCGCTTCCTCTTCATCTTTTCCATCAACTTGTAAGACAATCTCTGATCCGGATGCAAGCGCTAAGCTCATAATACCCATAATACTTTTCGCATTTACTTTTTTGTTATCCTTTACTAAAAAAATTTCACTATGGTATCTGTTCGCTTCTTGAACAAATAAAGCTGCCGCTCTAGCTTGTAGGCCAGATTTCAGTTGAATAACGGCCGTTTTTTCAACCATATCTCATTCCTCCTTGACCTATTTACTCACTTCAACGTTTTCTCCATTGCGAATTTTATCAGCAATTTCATCAATTTTACGTAGACGGTGATTAATTCCTGATTTACTAATAGTTTTTCCTTGTAATGCTTCTCCCAATTCCTTTAGCGTCATATCTTGATGCTTTACCCGTAGCTCAGCAACTTCTCTTAATTTGTCTGGCAGTGTTTCTAATCCGATTTCTTTTTCAATGAAACGAATATTTTCAACTTGGCGCATCGCAGCTCCGACTGTTTTATTTAAATTCGCAGTGTCACAATTGACGAGTCGGTTAACGGAGTTTCGCATATCTTTCATTATCCGAATATCTTCAAAAAAGAGAAGTGCGCTATGGGCACCAATTACATTTAAAAAATCAGTAATTTTCTCAGCTTCCTTTAAATAAACGATAAATCCATTTTTCCGTTCGAGCATTTTAGCATTTAAATTGTAATCATTCATCATGTTACAGAGTGACGCAGTATGTTCCTCATAAACAGAAGCAATTTCTAGATGGTATGAGGTTTCAGGATGATTCACTGAACCCCCCGCTAAAAAAGCCCCCCGTAAATAAGCTCGCTTACAACAGTCTTCCTCGATAAACGAACGAGATACACTTCGCGTCAATGAAAATCCTTCTGCCATGATATCAAGGCCTTCAAGAAGCTCAATTGCTTTTTGCTTAATGCGCACGATGTATACGTTATTTTTTCGAAGGCGCATTTTTTTACGAACGAGTAATTCAGTATGGTAACCAAAGCCTGACTTAATTAACGTATAAATTCGGCGCGCAATCGCTGCATTTTCTGTCGGAACATCAAGTATAAATTCACGATTACTTAAAGACAGTGAACCGTTCATTCGAATAAGAGCTGCCAATTCAGCCCGGTTGCAACAATTCTTCGGGTCAAGCTGCGTCAATTCCTTTTTCGTTTCTGAAGCAAATGACACAACAACCCCTCCTCACTTTATCAATGACAATAATACGTTCGCTACTTTTTTCGTGTCATGTCGAATTAGTTGATGATCGTAACGAACAAAGCGGTCAGTCATCACTTCATAATGACTCGACTGTAACTTCTCGATGTCACATTCAACAGGTCTTGCGCCCTCAAGCGCATACAATGCCAAAATTTCTTCAGGGATCGGCTCGTTATTAACAATTACTGTATCGACGAGTGAATTCCCGACGTGATCGATTAAAGCTTGTACATGATCACTGGCACGGTAATTATCAGTCTCTCCTTGTTGAGTCATGACATTACATATATATACTTTCTTCGCCTTCGCTCGTTTTATCGCATCTGCAATTCCAGGTACGAGTAAGTTTGGAAGAATGCTCGTATACAAACTACCTGGCCCAAATACGATTAAATCAGATTCTGCAATCGCATTCAATGTTTCTGGCAATGGCTGAATATGTTCTGGTGTTAAAAATACGTTGTTTATTTGTTTTTCACTTAAAGGAATTTTTGATTCTCCTGAGACGATTGAGCCATCTGACATGACCGCATTCAACACGATGCTTTGATTGGATGCAGGCAATACTTTTCCTTTTACATTTAAAACCCGACTAAATTCTGAAATAGCGGTAAAAAAGTCACCCGTAATATCAGTCATAGCCGCAATGATTAAATTGCCTAACGCATGTCCTGTAAGCCCATTGCCATTTTTAAACCGATGCTGCATCAATGCTGTTAACAAGGGCTCTGCCTCAGAGAGTGCTAATAAGACATTGCGAACATCGCCTGGAGGAGGAATGTTTA
>DKGN01000051.1 GCA_002453275.1 Caryophanales bacterium UBA6769 | reverse complement strand
GAACTTCATCGATATGCCCTTTAGCGGATTTTTAGCCCCGCCTTCAGAAATGGGAGATTGACTAGAATACTGCACCACTCCTAATCGTATCTTAATTATATCACGTCATTAAATTGATCTCAATTATCTCTGTTTATAATGTAGCGGGCAATTTGTACAAGTCTTTCATGGTTAATGTTCGCATTTTCTAAAAAGTGAATGGCTTTCTCACTATGTTCAAGTAGTTTTTGCTTCGCACCTTCCAAAGAAAGTAACTTTGGATATGTACTCTTTTCATTCATATCATCGCTTCCAACTGGTTTCCCAATTGTCTCTATATCGCCTTCGATATCCAAAATATCGTCCCTGATTTGAAAAGCTATTCCTAAGTGGTAAGCAAATTGTTCCAAATTCGTTTTTTGTTCAGTATTTGCCCGAGCTAAAAGTGCTCCAGCAACGACAGAGAAAATGATTAATTTACCAGTTTTTTTATAATGAATGGCTTCAAGCTCTTCGACAGACAAACTGGCTTTGTTTTCTGCGATTAAATCTTCCGACTGTCCTCCAACCATTCCTGCCGCTCCGGAAGCATGGGCAAACTGGCGAATCAATTCTACTTTGATGTCATCGGGAACATGTTCATTTTTAAAGCTTGCTATCAACTCAAAGCTGTATGTTAATAGGGCATCACCTGCTAATATAGCGGTCGCCTCACCGAACACTTTGTGATTAGTCGGTCTACCTCTTCGCAAGTCATCATCGTCCATTGCAGGTAAATCATCATGGATAAGTGAATAAGTATGGACTAATTCAATTGCACAGGCTACATCTAGACCGATAGCTAGGCTTTCTTCAAATGCGTCTAATGTTGCAAGCAGTAAAATGGGACGAACTCTTTTACCGCCGGCTTTAACGGAATATTCCATTGCGTCTAATAAGGTTTTAGGACCTTTGATACTTTCTGTAATTGCTTCTAAATGTTCGTTGACTGTTCTTCTAGTTTTTTCTAAAAACTCATTGATAGGCTGATTAGATGGTGTCATTATTCCTCCTGAATGTTGTATGGTTTGATTTCCCCATCTTCATCGATCATTTGATCAATTTTTTCTTCGACAGCTTTTAGTTTTGTATGACAGCTGTTTGAAAGTTCTATACCCGTTTGAAAAAGGGATATGGCCTCCTCTAACTCTACCTCTCCATCTTCTAAACGTTCAACAATTGCTTCTAATTCTTCCATTTCCTTTTCGAAAGTCTTTTGTTTTTCACTCATTTTTAGACTCCTCCATTCCCCACACATGACATTCGAGATGACCGTCTTTTACATCCACTTTTAATATATCGCCTAAGTTTACATGTTGGATAGATGTAATGACTTGATCATCTTTTGTCACAAGACTATACCCTCTCTCCATCACTTTTAATGGGCTAAGTGCATCCAATTTTGCTACGTTGTTTTGCAGATTCATCATTTTACCTTTCGTTATTTGCTGCATTTCACGCACTAGCCTTCTTGTTAGTTGCTGTCTATCTTCCTTCGCTTGCTCGATGCGTTGAAGTGGATGGAGATTATGAACTTGTTGATTTGTTCGTTCCCATTTTTCGTATTTACTTTTAATCGCTAGTGACGTTTCTCTTTTCAGGCGTTCCATTAACCGATCTAAATCTTGATTTTTTTGTCTAATTAATTGTGAAGGATATCGAAATGCATACGAGCTTCTTAAACGATCTAGATGCCTTCTTTCTACTGTAATTCGATTCAAAATTGCACGGACGAGTCGGTCTTTTCGCTCACTAACTCTTGTTTCAAGTTCATGCAATAAAGGTACAGCAAGTTCAGCAGCTGCTGTTGGAGTGGCAGCACGTGTATCAGCAACAAAATCGGCAATGGTTACATCAGTCTCATGACCAACAGCTGAAATAACCGGAATCGTAGAGGAATAAATACTACGAGCTACAAGCTCCTCGTTAAATGGCCACAAATCTTCAATAGACCCACCACCACGACCAACGATGAGCACATCATGTTTCTTTAATTCATTTGCCATTTGGATTGCTCGTGCAATTGAAGGAGCAGCAAGCTCACCTTGGACATTTACTGGAAATAGTGTGATTTTAGCAATTGGATAACGACGCTTTATCGTCGTAAATATATCGCGAACAGCCGCACCTGTTGGGGATGTAATAACCCCAATTTCAGTTGGATAAAGAGGCAATGGTTTCTTTATATGATTTGCAAATAAACCTTCCTGTTCAAGCTTGTTTTTCAATTCTTCAAATGCTAAAAAAAGATTCCCTAATCCATCAGGTTGCATTTCTTTTGCATAAAACTGATATTGACCAAACGGTTCATAAACCGAGACATCTCCACGGACAAGTACTTTCATACCATCTTCAGGAAGGAACTTTAATCCTCGATTACTACCTGCAAACATGACACTTTGTATTCTTGCATTCTCATCTTTCAATGTGAAGTACATATGCCCTCGTGAGTGCTGTTTAAAGTTTGATATTTCGCCGCGCACCCAAACGTTACTTAAAAAAGAATCCCGCTCAAATTGGCGTTTAATGTAGCGAGTTAGTGCAGTTATTGTTAAATAGCGATCCTGTTCCATATTATCACTACCTTTTATAACCGGGATCGTTTCGCAGATAAAATGGTGTTATGTAAAAGCATTGTAATTGTCATTGGTCCTACCCCACCAGGTACCGGCGTGATGTAAGCAGCCTTTTCTCTAGCTTCATCGAAGTTTACATCACCGGTTAACTTACCATTATCTAATCGATGAATCCCAACATCAATGACCGTTGCACCGGCTTTAATATGCTCTCCGCGAATTAAATGTTGCTTGCCTGCGGCTGCAATTAAAATATCTGCTTGTGTTGTGTATTGTTTTAAGTCATTTGTTCTTGAATGACAATATGTGACTGTTGCATTTTCATTTAAAAATAATTGACCTACTGGCTTGCCGACAATGTTACTCCGTCCAACGACAACGACGTGCTTGCCTTCTAATTCAATTTGTTGTGATTTGACCATTTCAACGATCCCATGGGGTGTGCATGGTAAAAAACATACTTGTCCTGTCATCATTCTTCCAATGTTAATTGGATGAAAGCCGTCTACATCTTTAGCTGGTGAAATTTTTTCAATAACAGCTTGTTCATTTATTTGTGAAGGAAGGGGTAATTGGACGAGTATCCCGTCAATCGCCTCATCAACATTTAATTCATCGATTTTAGCTAATAATTCCTCTTCTTTTGTATCTTCTTCTAGCTCAATCAAAAGTGAGTGGATTCCAACCTCTTCACAAGCTCTTTGTTTACCTCTTACATACGTTTGTGAAGCTGGGTCATGGCCGACAATGATCACAGCGAGACCAGGTGTTATTCCTTTACGTTTTAATTCTTCTACATCACTTTTCATTTCGACTCTTTTCTCTTGCGATAACTCTTTTCCACTAATTAGTTGTGCGGTCATCCTCGTTCACCCTCCGTAATTTTTGACAAAACACCATTAATAAAGCGGTTAGAATCCTCACTACCAAATGTTTTACCAAGTTCAACCGCTTCATTAATTACCACACTTGTTGGTATATCTTCTTCGTGCTTTAATTCATACACAGCCAATCGTAAAATTGCACGATCTACGTTTGCTATGCGCTCAAAGCTCCAATTTTCTAAATGCATCTTAATAATATCATCGATTGAATCGAGGTGTTCAATAGTACCGTTAACTAGTCGTTCAAAAAATGAATCGGATTTTGCACCACTCAAAGCATAATGCATCGCATCTTCGGCATCTATATCGCTCAAATCGATTTGAAAAAGAGCTTGTATCGCTTTTTCACGTGCTGTTCTTCTCTTCACTTTTTTTTCTCCTTTTCATTCATACTGATCCGATCTATGAATGATAAAAATCAAAGGAGTTGCTTCCTTTGATTTTTTTAATATTCGTCACTTATAAAGCTATCCTCTTGTTCAAACTGTATACCTACAACATGAATATTAATTTCGTCAACATCGAGTGCTGTCATGTTTTGAAGTTCTTGACGGATGTGTCGTTGAATCTCCTGACCGACTGCCGGGATGGAAAATCCATATTCGATAATGACATAAATATCAAGAACTATGCCGTGTTCCGCTAAATCAACTCTTACACCTTTTCTATGAGACTTGCGTCCAAAACGCTCCGCTACCCCTGTAGCAAAGTTGCCTCTCATTGCAGCTACACCCTCAACATTTGAGGCTGCAATTGCTGCGATGACTTCAATGACTTCAGGAGAGATTTCAACCTTACCGAGCGTTTCGGCTTGATTGGGACTTCCATTGTTTCCGTTATCAATCACGCTTTTCCACCCCTTCTTCTTCACTTAAATTATACAGATCAAGAAACTTAGTATTAAAGTCTCCTTCAATAAATTTTTCATGATTTAGTAATTTTAAGTGAAAAGGTATCGTTGTCTTTACACCTTCAATGACAAATTCTTGCAATGCCCGCTTCATACGTGATAACGCTTCTTCCCTAGTTGACCCATATGTAATCAATTTCGCTACCATTGAATCATAAAATGGCGAGATAACATAGCCTGGATATACGGCTGAGTCAACTCTTACCCCTAAACCACCAGGGGGTAAATACATATCAACTGTTCCTGGAGAAGGCATGAATTTTTTGCTCGGATCTTCCGCATTTATTCGACATTCAATCGACCAACCATCGAATGTAATTTCCTCTTGTGTTAATGCTAGCCTTTCCCCTGCTGCGATATAAATTTGTTGCTTAATAAGATCAACCCCAGTAACCATCTCTGTCACTGGATGCTCTACTTGAATTCGAGTATTCATTTCCATAAAATAAAAGCTTCCGGATTTGTCGTAAATAAACTCAATGGTTCCGGCCCCTGAATAGCTTACAGCCTCTGCCGCTCGGACTGCGGCTTCACCCATTTTGTTTCGTGTTTCTTCATTTAATGCAGGTGATGGTGTTTCTTCAACTAGCTTTTGTAATCGTCTTTGTATTGAACAATCACGTTCACCTAAGTGGATTGTGTTGCCATAGTTATCAGCCAATACTTGAATTTCAATATGACGGAAATCTTCTATGTACTTCTCAATATAGACACCAGGGTTTCCAAATGCTGTTTCAGCTTCTTGTTGTGTAATGGTAATCCCCTTTGTTAATTCTTGTTGATCACGGGCAACACGAATGCCTCGTCCGCCTCCACCAGCAGTCGCTTTAATAATAACGGGATAACCGATTTGATTCGAAATTTCGATTGCTTCATCGAGACTTTCTACGACTCCATCGGACCCCGGAACAATTGGAACACCTGCTTCTTTCATCGTTGTTCTTGCAACATCCTTCGTTCCCATCTTCATTATTGCCTCAGGACTCGGTCCGATAAACGTTATATTGCATTCTCTGCATATTTCAGCAAAGTCTGCATTTTCAGCTAAAAATCCATAACCGGGGTGAATTGCGTCTACACCAGTTAAGGTTGCGATGCTCATAATGTTTGTGAAATTTAAGTAGCTATCTTTTGTAGCTGTAGGACCAATACAATACGCCTCATCCGCTAAGCGAACATGGAGTGCATCTTTATCGGCTTCAGAGTAAATAGCGACTGTTTCAATTTCAAGCTCTCTACATGCGCGGATGATACGGACGGCAATTTCTCCGCGATTTGCAATTAATATTTTTTGTATTTTCATTTTCGTATCCCCTTAATCCGGTTTAACGAGAAATAACGGTTGGCCATACTCAACCAACTGTCCATCTTCGACTAAAATTTCTACAATTTCTCCTTCTATTTCTGCTTCAATTTCATTAAATAGTTTCATTGCTTCCACTATACATACAACTGTATCATTCGTAACTTTATTACCGACTTCAATGTAGGCCGGATCTTCTGGAGATGGAGCTGCATAGAATGTCCCAACCATGGGCGATTCAATTTTTTTGAGGTTAGTCATATCAATATCTTTCGTTTCTTCTGTCTTGTTTGTTGCTACTACTACTTCTTTTGTTACTTGTTCATCAACCGTGGAATGAACAGAAGTAACGGTGGAAGCTTCTTCACCACGACTTTCATTGGATTGTTCAACATCCTTAGTGACTACTGTATTACCCGTCTTCTTTAATGTAATCGTCGTTCCTTCATTTTCATAAGTAAACTCATTGATTGAAGATTGATCAATCAAACGAATGATTTCCCGTAATTCCTGAATTTTAAACAACTACATCACCCCTTCAATTTTCTGTATTGTTATATTATGTATTTCCATTTTCAGGTCAACTAGCCTTATTATACTGTACAACCTCATCATCGCAAACTTTGAACAACC
>DKGN01000052.1 GCA_002453275.1 Caryophanales bacterium UBA6769 | reverse complement strand
ACGCTTACCTTTACTTTTAAGTTTCCGCACAGTTTATACATACTCTACGAAACAAAAAAATAAGCCTTGAGCTTCCATCACTCTACTACTTTCATCACTTTACGCATAGGTATATACATTAATATCAAAAAAACGCCGTTTAATACAATGCTAGGAATCAGTCGTTCAAAAAGAAAATACTTAATTGGTAAATCAGCAATTCCAATTAACATATAAATTCCATACACTTGAAAATCAAGAACAATAACCGTAACAAAAGCAATAACTAAACCAACAATTGCATTAATATGAACGACTTTTGCACTTTGGCCAACAAGATATGTTGTCAGTGCCATCGTAAACATGTAAATCCCGATAAAATCCGTGTAAATAATATCATATAAAAGTCCGAACGTAGTCGCATAGACAATCGCTAAAGGAATACTTTTATGAAGTGCAATAAAAACAATTATAATTATTAAAAAACGAGGGATCAGCATCATGTTTGCACCGTAATTTTCAGGTGTGAAAATTTGCATAACGGTACCTTCAAAAATAAAAAAGAAGAAAAGAATGGACGGAAGTATTACACGTTTCAACGTTCATCCTCCTCTTCATCCTGAGCGGTGGAAATGACTTCAGATTTCCTTTTTACAATCATAACATGATTAATATTATATAAGTCTGCTGATGGTTTGATGAGAGCGGATTGGGTTAAGCCATATTTGTCATTCCTAACTTCTATAATTTCGCCAATAATTAAATTTTTTGGAAAGATTCCACCTAATCCTGATGTCACGACAGTACCGCCTTCTTTTACTTCAACATCAATCGTAATATTGTTGAATAAGAGCGTCTGCTTTTCGACATCATACCCATCAATGACACCAAAAACATCCTGATTATCTTGAACATAAGCAGATATACGATTCGTTCGATCCAAATCGCTCACGAGTTGAACCGTACTTGAAAATGGCTGCACATTTTTTACTTTCCCGATTAAGCCGTTAGGAGTGACAACGGCCATATTCACTTCAACCCCATCTTCACTTCCTTTATCAAGTGTCAAACGATTATTCCAACGGTCTGGTGAACGAGCGATGACACTTGCAGGAATTGTGTGATAGTCTCGCATACTTGATGATTGTCCGACCAATTCACGAAGCTCATCATTTTCTTTTTTTATATCTCTAAAATCAACAGACAGTTTTGCGTATTCATCAAGCCTAGCTTTTAACACTTTATTTTCAGAGTATAAATTTTTAAGATCTGAAATATTCTCAAAGAAACCCGCTACACTTTTAGCGGGTTTATAAAAAATTGACTGTACCGTTGCAACAGAATCCTTAAAAAACTGCTCTGGCTTCGTTAATGTTGTTCGTTCTCTCATTGAAAAGCCAATCATAGCAACGAGTATAATCATAGAGATTAGTAAAACAATGAGCCGTTTGTTAGAAAAAAATTGACGCATGAAAACACCTACTTCAATATGTCAGCTGACAGACAGTTACCTGAGCTTTATAAGTATCACTATCATTTTATAGTGAGGAGCAAATGAACACAAATGCCTATTGAGCATTTATGTTGTTTAACGAGTCTTAGAACGAGAAGAAATGCCTGATTTTGAACGAAGTAAGTGTAAATTTTCTAAAGCTTTTCCTGTTCCAATGGCGACACATTCAAGTGGTTCTTCTGCCACGACGACAGGCATGTTTGTCTCTTCACCTAGCACTCGATCAAGATCTTTTAGCAAAGCACCACCACCAGTAAGAACAATACCACGATCCATAATATCTGCGGCTAATTCAGGTGGTGTATTTTCGAGTGTTATTTTGACTGTGTCAACAATATTGTTGACTGTTTCACTCAATGCTTCAGCAACTTCTTTTCCCGTAATCGAAATCGTTTTCGGTAATCCCGTGACTAAATCTCTTCCGCGGATTTCCATATCACCCATATCAGCGTCCTCACTTGCTGATCCGATTTCCATTTTTAATGATTCTGATGTACGTTCACCGATCATAAGGTTATATTTCTTTTTAATATATTGGATAATGGCATCGTCCATTTCATCACCAGCAACACGGATTGAACGACTTGTGACAATTCCTCCTAAAGAAATAATCGCGACTTCGGTCGTACCGCCACCAATGTCAACAACCATACTTCCGGTCGGCTCCCAAACAGGTAAATCCGCACCAATTGCAGCGGCAAATGGCTCTTCTATCGTATACGCTTCTCTCGCTCCAGCCTGCCGCGTCGCATCCTCGACAGCACGTTTCTCTACTGCTGTAATTCCAGATGGAACGCAGATCATCACGTTTGGCTTGCGTGTGAAAAGCGATCCTTTCTTTTGGGCTTGTTCGATAAAATACTTCAACATAATCGCTGTTGTTTCAAAATCGGCAATGACACCATCCTTCATCGGCCGCACTGCTACGATATTTCCAGGTGTTCTTCCAATCATTTGTTTCGCATCATCGCCTACCGCCTCAATCTGACCCGAGTCTTTTTGTAAAGCCACGACTGATGGCTCACGGACGACAACACCCTTTCCTTTTGTATATACGAGTGTATTCGCAGTTCCTAAATCGATTCCCATAGCATTTCCACGAAAAAGCATCTATGTAAAACTCCTTTCACAGCTTCAAGTTCATATTTAAAACATAGCAATAATCTAGACATTTCGACGAAATGTGTAATTATTTTTACATCATCGACATTATTTCTTTAGATTTCTAACCCCATTAGAGCAGGAAACATTGAGATTGACATATCGATTATACTTTATAAAGCACGAAAATGATAGGAGGAAAAAGACATATTTATAAAGATTTAACTTTTGTAATGAGATTAAAATATGTAAGTTTTTGTGTGGAATATGAAGGAGCTATTTTAGCGAATTAGGCAAACTTTGACATTATATGTAGCCTTTTTCTTTTAGGCTTACATATTTTTTATCCCCGATAATGATGTGATCAAGCACGTCAATGCCAATGACCTTTCCACTTTCAACAAGCCGTTTCGTCACTTGGATATCTTCTTGGCTCGGTGTCGGATCACCACTCGGATGATTGTGAAAACATAGCACAGAAGCTGCGGATCGCCGAATACCTTCTTTAAAAACTTCGCGCGGATGAACGATTGAAGCGTTTAAACTTCCGATAAAAATGGTCTGCTTATGAATGACTTGATTCTTCGTATTGAGATAGAGGCACACGAAATGTTCTTGCGTTAAAAAGCGTAATTCCTCCATCAAGTAGCTTGCCCCGTCTTCCGGCGAACGAATCGTATATTTATCACTTGGATTTAATTGTATAATTCGTTCACCGAGCTCAAGCGAAGCAAGTATTTGAATCGCTTTCGCTTGACCAATACCTTTAATTTCCATCAATTCTTCAATTGACGCATTTTTTAGGAGACGCAACCCCTCAAAGTGTTGAATGACACGTTGAGATAGTTGGAGAACAGATTCATTCACAGTTCCAGTTCGCAATATAATCGCTAGAAGTTCTTGATTTGAAAGGTTTTCGGGTCCTTTTCGTATAAGTCGTTCACGCGGTCTTTCTTCTTCAGGTACATCTCGGAGCATAATTGGATAATCAGACATCGAATGTATCACCTCTTAATGGTTGTATCGATTCTCATGATCCTGCTCTAATGGGGATAGAAATCCTATTGTCGTTAGACAATATCGTTTGGAAGAGCACGGCCTGTTTGTCTTCCTGAAAAAAGGCAGCCACCTAAAAATGTTCCTTCTAATGAGCGGTAGCCATGCACACCGCCACCACCAAAGCCTGCTACTTCGCCAGCTGCGTACAAACCAGGGATTGCTTCGCCTGTATTCTTTAAGACACGGCCTGACAAATCAGTCTGTAATCCACCGAGGGTTTTTCGTGTTAAAATGTTCAATCGAACGGCGATGAGGGGACCATTTTTCGGGTCGAGAATTTTATGGGGGGTTGCAACGCGGCTTAGCTTATCACCTTTATAATTCCGAGCTACCCGCAATGCTGCAATTTGGAGGTCTTTCGTGAAAGGATTATCCATTTCCCGATCTCTAGCGACAATTTGCCGTTTAACGTCGTTATAATGTAGCAGCGGTTCTTCTGTTATTTGATTCATCCGTTTAACAAGCTCTTCAAGCGTCGACGCCACAATAAAATCCTTGCCATTGTCCATAAAAGCTTGAACAGGTGCCGGTGCGCCAGGAAGAAGGCGTTGCTTTAAAAGCTGACGGATGCTTTTTTCCGTTAAATCGGGGTTTTGCTCCGAGCCAGATAACGCAAATTCCTTTTCAATTATTTTTTGTGTCAAAATGAACCATGAATAATCATAGCCTGTTTCCATAATCGCCTCGAGAGTACCTAACGTATCAAAACCTGGAAAATTTGGAACTGGAAATCGCTTTCCTTTTGCATCTAACCAAATCGATGATGGTCCTGGTAAGATCCGGATGCCGTGCTTTGGCCAGATCGGATTCCAATTTTGGATGCCTTCCGTATAATGCCACATCCGATCTTTATTCACGAGTCGACCCCCAGCTTTTTCGGTAATTTCTAACATTCTTCCATCGACATGAGCGGGCACACCGCTAATTAATTGCTTCGGAGGTTCTCCAAGTCGGGAGGGCCAGTTTTGCCGGACAAGATCGAAGTTTCCACCGATACCGCCGCTCGTTACGACAACAGCTTGAGAGTTAAATTCAAAAGAGCTTACTACTTCTCGGGAGCTTCGTTCCCCCCGCTTCGCTGTGCTATCAACTAATACTTTTCCATGAACACCAACGACATTACCACTTTTTGTAAGCAAACCATCGACACGATGCCGGGGTTGATAAGTAATAGTTCCTTTTTTTATTTGCGCACGTAATTTCGTCTCAAATGGCTTCACAATTCCAGGTCCCGTTCCCCAAACGATATGAAAGCGCGGAACTGAATTTCCATGTCCTTCAGCCAAATAACCACCTCTTTCAGCCCAGCCGACAATCGGGAAAAAACGGATCCCTTGTTCTCTTAACCATTCACGCTTCTCGCCCGCAGCGAAGTCAACGTAAGCCTCTGCCCACTTCATCGCCCAGAAGTCTTCATCAGCTTCACGATCAAAGTCTGCTGTTCCAAGCCAATCCTGCCAAGCAAGTTCACGAGAGTCTTTTACCCCGAAACGCCGTTGCTCCGGGGAATCGACGAGAAATAAGCCTCCGAACGACCACCATGCTTGACCACCCAACGATGCTTCAGGTTCTTGATCAAGCAGTAAAACTTTTTTACCTGCTTCAGCTATTTCTGTTGCAGCAACTAAGCCGGCTAAACCGGCGCCAACAATGATAGCGTCATACCCCATATGAAGTTCCCCCCTCGTGTCTAATAAACCCCCATTTCCAATATACATAATAATTACATTCAACATCTCAACTCAAATCTCCTGCTAATGACAGTGCAAAGATGTTTTCTCAATAAAAATAACAAACCGTCTCCGGTTTGTTATGAGCTAACAATCTGTTTATACAATAGAAAAGCTTGGAGAAGATGTTTTTCCGCCTCCCAAAGCTGATCTTGGTCATCATTGTTTAAAAATGCTTTAATCGCTCCATCTGCATCGAGCAAAGACTGAGCAAACGCTAATTTCGTTTCATCGTCTACTGCTTTCGTGTCAAAATCTTTTTTCCAAGTGGCTAGCTTGTCGGACAACTTTTTTTGTTCTTCTATCTTTTGTTTGTTAAATATTCGTTCAGAATCCATAATATAGGCCTGTAAAAGTTGAGTCCCCTCGTATAAACGGTCTTCTTCTTTCGTTAAATCATCTTGTGCAATTATGTCAATATCTTTTACGTAAGTTTCTACACCTTTTTCTTCAATTTCATTCATCATCGCTTGGAGATGCTCTTTGTTCAGCCCAATTCCAATGTAAAGTCGAAAATGTTTTTCATCGTTATCAATAATGACAGGAAGTCCTTTTGCTCGGATTTGTTCTGCAGC
>DKGN01000116.1:2893-3098 GCA_002453275.1 Caryophanales bacterium UBA6769 | reverse complement strand
GAATTGGATCTGACCGCTTCGGACTCGTGCTGTTCCCATAGGAGTCAGCGTATTCTGCCTTCGCTAGTTGAAATATAAGTCCTATTTAAAACTAGACTTCCGGTGAAAGTAAACATAACTCCAGCCTAGTTTTTTGCTATCTTAGAAAATAGAATGGTCCGTCTGTAATCCAAATCGCAAAGGTTAGCGGAGAAAATACACGTAG
>DKGN01000116.1:1813-2594 GCA_002453275.1 Caryophanales bacterium UBA6769 | reverse complement strand
TTAAGCTACCGCGCAGTTTATCGATATTGTGTCAAAAATATTCTTTTAGTACAGAGCGTTTATTTTTGAGCTGAATAGTCATGGACAAAGGCAGTGACCCGTTTTAACGTTTCATAATTCACTTCAGGGAAGACTCCATGCCCTAAATTGAATATATAACCAGGCTGTTCCATACCTTGATCGAGGATATTTTTTAATTGCTCTTCAATTACAGGCCAAGGTGCAAGTAAAAAAGACGGGTCAAGGTTTCCTTGTAATGCCTTTGTAATTCCTTTTGCACGTGCCTCCTTTATTTGCAAGCGCCAGTCCAAACCAACGACGTCAAGCGGTAATTGAGCCCACTCTTCTGCTAAATGACTTGCACCAACCCCAAACATAATGAGAGGAACTGCCTCTTTTTTCAATTCGGTAAAGATCCGTTCCATCACTGGTTTAATGAAAGTCCGATAATCTTGTACATTGACTGCCCCTACCCACGAATCAAAAATTTGAATCGCTTGTGCTCCTGCTTTAATTTGCGCCCGGACATAATCAATGACCATCGTACCAAGCTTCTCCATTAATAAATTCCATGCTTCAGGCTCTCCATGCATAAATGCCTTCGTGCGATGGTAGTTCCGTGAGGATCCGCCTTCAATCATGTAGCTTGCTAATGTAAACGGCGCCCCACTAAAACCAATAAGCGGGACATTCAATTGCGTTCTTAACAGCTTAATTGTATCAAGTATGTAATCAACATCCTTTTCAGGATCGATTTCACCGAGTTTCGTAATGTCATCTA
>DKGN01000116.1:1133-1638 GCA_002453275.1 Caryophanales bacterium UBA6769 | reverse complement strand
CCGAGTTTCGTAATGTCATCTACTGAACGGATAGGATTTGAGATAACGGGACCGACATTATTAACAATTTCAACGTCAACACCGATCGCAGGTAAAGGCGACATAATGTCTTTAAATAAGATGGCTGCATCGACACCGTAATTGTACTCGTCAATTGGAAGTCGTGTTACGCGTGCACATAATTCTGGATTATGTGTAATTTCAAATAATGAATGTTTCTCTTTGATTTTCAAATATTCTGGTTGTGTTCGCCCCGCTTGTCTCATAAACCAAACCGGTACATAATCTGTATCTTCACCCCGACATGCCTTTAAAAAAGTATCGTTAAATCTTGTCACGATGATGCTCACACCTTTCCAAGTTCATTATCACCACTAACTATAAACACAATCATAATTTCAAGTATACCTTTTCACAAAAAAGTCATGAATTTGTCCAGTTTTCTTCATTATCCCTTTACAGTCATGCTACAAAGTTTAACGTTGTATAACAATTAACAAAGTTT
>DKGN01000116.1:0-1046 GCA_002453275.1 Caryophanales bacterium UBA6769 | reverse complement strand
TGTATAACAATTAACAAAGTTTCACCAAAAATAAGCACCTCTTCCTGAAATCTTGATATTTTGAGCATATACGTCGCTTACGATCGGAAAGGAGAAGCATCGTTGCTATTTCCATCTTTTGAATTTCTATTTTTGTTTCTTCCGATTACGTTTATCATTTATACGTTGTTTGCAAATAATAAGTGGTTCGCGGGAGCAAAAATCACATTAATTATCGCATCCATTATTTTCTATGCATATTGGGACTATCGATACTTATTACTTCTTCTCTTTAGTATTGTATTCAACTATATAATCGGAAAACTGCTCACGAAAGTAGCAAATAAAAAACTGCTCACTTTTGGTGTTATCGTTAACTTAGGCTTACTCGGATTCTTTAAATACGTCGATTTTTTTCTTGAAAATGTAAATTGGGTAACCGGAGCTTCAATCCCGCTATTAAATATTGTTTTACCGCTTGCGATTTCCTTTTTTACCTTTCAGCAAATTGGCTTTCTTGTCGATGCGCATAAAGGGCAAATCGCAGATTTTCGGTTTGCTAATTATGTATTATTTGTCGTCTTCTTCCCGCAATTGATCGCAGGACCGATCGTACAACATAAGGATGTCATTCCACAGTTCGAGAAGAAAGAAACGTTTCAAGTAAATTATCAAAATCTCGTCCTTGGCTTGTTCGTATTTTCAGTAGGACTCTTTAAAAAGGTTGTCATTGCTGACTCTGTTGCTCTGTGGGCTACACCAGGCTTTGACGAAGCGACGACACTATCGCTTTTTGAAGCTTGGGGTTCAGCCCTCGCCTATACGTTTCAACTATACTTTGATTTTTCCGGTTACTCGGAAATGGCCATTGGATTAGGGCTTATCTTTAATATTAAGCTACCGATTAATTTTAACTCGCCATATAAAGCCAATTCTATTATTGACTTTTGGCGCTCATGGCATATGACACTCTCGACGTTTCTGAGAGATTATTTGTATATTCCATTAGGTGGTAATCGACACGGCACCATTCGTAAGTATCGGAATTTATTTTTGACGATGCTACT
>DKGN01000114.1 GCA_002453275.1 Caryophanales bacterium UBA6769 | reverse complement strand
AAAAAATGATGAAACAAATGACCGGGATGCAAAAGGGTAAAGGCAAGAAAAAAGGTGGTTTTCCATTTCCTTTCATGTAATTAGAAATCGGATTTTTCGCTAATTTGTTCAAGACTAAGGAGGACGTGAAGCGTTTTTCTTATTTACATGATTATGAAATTATGATATTATTATTAGTTTTGGAGGTGAAATAAATAATGGCTGTTAAAATTCGTTTGAAACGTATCGGTGCAAAAAAAGCTCCTTTTTACCGTTTAGTTGTTGCGGATTCACGCTCTCCAAGAGACGGTCGTTTTATAGAGGAAATTGGTTATTATAACCCAGTTTCTCAACCTATTGAAGTTAAGATTGATGAGGAAAAAGCTCTACAATGGATGTTAAATGGTGCTAAGCCATCTGATACTGTACGGAAACTTTTTTCCGATGCAGGCTTAATGGAAAAGCTTCATAATGCAAAGCTTCAGAAAAACTAATAGTTACTGTCACATGCTTGAATAAGTCTTCTTTATCGTTAGGTGGGTTGATAAATGGAAGAACTAATCAAAACGATTGTTTCGCCACTCGTAGATCATCCTGATGAAATTCAAATAACAGCAAGTGAGAATAATGGACTTATAACCTATTCTTTATCTGTTCATTCAGACGATAAGGGCAAGGTTATTGGGAAGCATGGTAGAATTGCAAAAGCGATCCGTTCTGTCATGAATGCGGCAACAACGACGCAGACTGAGCGCATCTATTTAGAAATATCGTAAAGAAGCTAGGGCTAGCCCCTGGCTTTTTTACGATTTCATGCTCTTTTAACTTAGTTGTTTTCTAAACGACTGTTGCTTTTTCATCATATTAATGAACTGTGCGAATGAAGCAGCAACAGGTTTTACGAAAATAGCCTTAAGCTTTCACTGGAGGTGGCATTGTGAAAGTGATTAGACAAGCTATCGTCAAACAAGTATTAACTGAGAAAAGTCGGCGAGAATTATTTGAAAAATTTGCCGAAGAGAAGAAACGTTATGAAACTGAATGTGCGCAACTTGATTTTGAACGACGCAAAGTTTTAAAAAAGCAAAATTACAAAAATAACATATCAATTACGGCTCGATTTAATGAGGAAATTAAGCGCAGAAGAAACAAGATTCGCAAACTGGAATTTCAAACAGAACAATTACAGATCCTTCCGATTGGCACAGAGGTAATTGAAGAAAAAATCGAAGTTATCTATGAAATACAAGAAGGTGATGATTGGAATCAAGTCGCGAATCCTAGTGAAATTGTTATTAAAGATGGAGTCATTTTAGAAATTAGAGCATGAACGTATGGAGGCCATTATGCGCTGGTTTAATGTTGGAAAAATTGTGAGTACACACGGCTTGAAAGGTGAGGTAAGGGTTATATCTATGACAGATTTTCCCGAAATTCGTTACAAGAAGGGAAGTAAGTTGACTTTTTTCTCGAACGATGAGGACATTCAATTGCCACTGACGATTCAGTCGCATCGTCAACATAAAGACTTTGATTTAGTAAGTTTTGTTGAGTTTGAAGGCGTGGAAGAGGTTGAGAGGTTAAAGGACGGACTTTTAAAAATATCAGAAGATGAGCTAAGCAATGCTGAATTAAATGAAAATGAATATTTTTACCATCAAATTATTGGGTGTAAAGTCATGTCTGAAGAAGGGAAGTCGATCGGAACGATCACTGAAATTTTAACTCCTGGGGCAAATGATGTGTGGGTCGTGCAAGCAGATAATCAGGAGCGAACATTGTATTATATTCCGTATATTGAATCTGTCGTTACAGACGTAGATATTGAAAGAAAGATCGTTACGATTCATGTAATGGAAGGTTTGATCGAATGAAAATTGACGTTTTAACACTGTTCCCCCAGATGTTTACAGGTGTCCTGAATCAATCTATTTTAGGTAGAGCTCAAGAGAAGTCAGCTGTCGATATTAATGTTGTTAATTTTCGCGACTACTCCTTAGATAAGCACCATAAGGTTGATGACTATCCATATGGTGGTGGGGCTGGCATGGTGCTCACACCTCAGCCGATTTTTGATGCAGTTGAGGCCGTAATGAAAAACAGTGAAACAGAACCCCGAGTATTGCTCATGTGCCCACAAGGTGACATGTTTACTCAGCGAAAGGCAGAGGAGCTTGCCCAAGAGGAGCATTTAATTTTTATTTGTGGTCACTATGAAGGCTTTGATGAAAGAATTAGGGAAAATCTTGTAACAGATGAGCTCTCAATTGGTCAATACGTCTTAACCGGTGGAGAACTACCAAGTATGGTCATTATTGATAGTGTCGTGCGATTAATGCCTGGGATTCTCGGAAATGAAGACTCTAGCCAGGACGATTCGTATAGTACAGGCCTACTTGAATATCCCCAATACACGAGGCCACAGGAATTTCGGGGTTTAGAGGTTCCGGATGTGCTCCGCTCAGGCGATCATGAAAAAATTGCGAAATGGCGAAGGGAACAATCGATTCAAAGAACATTCGAGCGGCGTCCAGAACTATTAAACGACGTAAACCTATCTGAAAAGGATCTCCAGTTTTTAAACAAGTTAAGGAAAAGATAATAAACCGTAGTTGCAGGCAAAAAGCGACTATGTTATGATGTTTGTTGTATTATAAGGTAAAGTTATCTTGCCTTGAAGAGTAAGATGTTCCGCTGTAATACTTAAAGGGATTGACATGAACATCTGTGTGGAAGGAGGGCGTATGAAATGAGTAATAAATTAGCTGAAATAACAAAAGAGCAATTAAAAACAGATTTACCTGATTTTCGCGCAGGTGATACGGTTAAAGTTCACGTTAAAGTTGTTGAAGGAACGCGTGAACGTATTCAAATTTTTGAAGGTGTCGTTATTAAGCGCCGCGGTGCTGGAATTAGTGAAACATTTACAGTCCGCAAGATTTCTTATGGTGTAGGAGTTGAAAGAACATTTCCTGTTCACTCGCCTAAGGTTGCCGAATTAGAAGTCGTACGCCGTGGAAAAGTGCGTCGCGCTAAACTATATTATTTACGTGAATTACAAGGTAAAGCTGCACGTATTAAAGAAAACCGTTAATTTGAATAGAACTACTTTAAAAGGAGCCTTGTCTAGCAAGCTCCTTTTTTTAAGCTTTTATAAATGTTTCTTTTTACAACTCTTGCTACAACAATCTCATAGTTGAACGATACTGTGCGGTAAGTGGATGGATCTGACCGCTTCGGCCGAATACTTCGCTTTCCATGGGCACGACCTCAGCTTCTTCAGAAGCAAAATACGCTTCTTCAGTGATCTTCGGACTCGTGCTTTTCCCATAGGAGTCTGCGTATTCTGCCTACGCTAGCTAGGCTTATTACTTCATG
>DKGN01000188.1 GCA_002453275.1 Caryophanales bacterium UBA6769 | reverse complement strand
CTAAAAAAATGGGTTAAAGCGAATATTTGGATTGCAAAGGATCGGATCGTTTATGTCGGTTCAGAAATGCCGACAAAGCCTGCACGTGAAACAGTTAATTGTTCAGAACGCTATCTTGTACCGGGTTATATTGAGCCACATGCACACCCGTTCTTTATATACAATCCGTTAACACTCGCACAATTTGCAGCAAAGCACGGGACGACGACGATCGTCAATGACAACTTGCTCATGTTTTTACAGTTGCCGTTCGAGAAAGCGCTTTCAATCGTTGATGAGTTTAGTAATTTGCCATCGTCCATTTATTGGTGGGCGCGCTATGACTCGCAGTCTGAAATGGAAAATGAAGATTTAATTTTTACGAATGGAAAAGTGAAAAAATGGTTATCCCACCCTGCCGTTTTACAAGGCGGAGAACTGACGGGATGGCCGAAAGTTTTATCAGGTAACGATGAGATCTTACATTGGATGCAAGAGACGAGTAAGCTTGGGAAAAAGATTGAAGGGCATTTTCCAGGGGCTTCGTTCAAAACATTAACGAAAATGTCGCTGCTCGGAGTCGATGCGGATCATGAGGCGATGACAGGTGAAGAAGTTGTTAATCGCTTAACAGCTGGCATGACGGCATCGCTGCGCTATTCATCAATCCGGCCTGACTTAGCAAAACTATTGAAGGAAATGCGGGAGCTTGGGGTTGAAAATTATGATCGTGTTATTTTTAACACGGACGGCTCAACACCAGCATTTTATGAGCAAGGCATGCAAGATCGGATGGTTGAAATTGCGCTTGAAGAAGGTGTCTCCACAGAAGATGCCTATGCAATGGTAAGCTATAACATTGCTCGTCATTATGATTTAGATAATTTATTTGGAATGATTGCGCCTGGCCGTCTTGCACATATTAATGTGCTTGAAAGTAAGGACAATCCATACCCACTTTCCGTTATGGCAAAAGGACAATGGGTGCTTACAGAAGGCAAAGATACGTACCCGGACATTCACGCACCATGGGAAGCATATGGAATTAAGCCGCTTGAATTTGATTTTGATGTGACAGACGAAGATATAACGTTCTCCCTTCCTGTCGGCATTGAACTCATTAACTCTGTTGTGACAAAGCCATATAACGTGAACCTTGAGGTCGGAGTGGATGAACTATCTACCGAACACGACGAATCATTTTTAACGATGATCGATCGCAATGGTAAGTGGCGAGTGACAACACTACTCAAAGGCTTTGCGAACAAAGTGCTTGGGTTTGCTAGTACGTTCACAAACTCAGGTGACATCATTCTGATCGGAAAAAACCGCAAGGATATGCTCGAAGCATTTCAGCAAGTGAAGAAGATGGGTGGTGGGATTTCGCTCGTTGAAAAAGGTGAAGTGCTTTGCAATATACCTCTACAAATTCGGGGAACGATGTCGATTCAACCGATGGAGGAACTTATCGAAATTCAAAAGGATTTAGAAGAAAAGTTAATAGAGCGTGGCTATCCGCACGATGACCCAATTTATAGCTTGTTGTTTTTTTCTTCGACACATCTTCCGTTCATACGGGTGACACCGAAGGGTTTATTTGAAATAAAAAATAAAACGGTACTTTTTCCTTCGATTATGCGTTAAACTGTTAAAGTAATGAGTAAAGGTATAAAATTTTAGTAAAGTATGAGGTTAATTTTATGAAACGAACAATGAGCATAGCATGTTTCTTGGTGATTGCATGTGCAATGTTATTAGCAGGCTGTAAAAAAGAACAGCCCATAGCTGAAAAACCACCAAAACCTAAGGAGGAAAAGTACCAATTTCCTCTCACTGGCTTAAAAACAAATGATGAGGAAGCGACTGGTGTTCGCCCTGTCGCGGTCGTTGTTAATAACGATCCGAAAGCACGTCCACAGACTGGTTTGAATGAAGCAGATGTCATCTATGAAGTGTTGGCGGAAGGAAACGTTACACGTTTTCTTGCAATTTATCAAAGTGAGAAGCCAGCTAACATCGGACCGGTGAGAAGTGCACGACCGTATTTCATCGATTTAGCAAAGGGCTATGATGCTCTATTTATTGCACATGGCTGGAGTCCGCGAGCGAAAGAAATTCTTCAATCAGGAACAGTCGATAACATCAACGGAATCGCGCATGATGGGACATTGTTCAAACGTGCGTCGTTCCGTAAAGCACCGCATAACTCATACATTTCTTATGAAAATATCGAAAAAGGCGCAGAAATGAGCGACTATACTTTGGAGCAAAGTGTCGACCCGCTTCCATTTTTCACTGAAAAAAGTGATGTGGAGGGTGATGAAGCGAACGAGGTAACTGTACAGTATGGCAGTCGTTACGACGTCACATATGACTACGATGCAACAAATCAAGAATACACTCGCTATACAAATGAAGAATTGACCGTTGACTATGAAACGGACGAGCCTCTAAAAGTAGCGAACATTCTTATCATCGAAGCGAGTCATCAAGTAACAGATGATGCCGGTCGAAGAGACATTGATCTTACATCTGGTGGAGATGCAGTTCTTCTGCAAAACGGAGTTGTCCGTCATCTTCAATGGGCAAACGAACATGGAAGAATTGTTCCGAAGACGACTGATGAAGATGTGGAATTTGCTCCTGGGCGTACATGGATTCATATTATTCCTCATAATCCTGGCCTCAATCAAGCTATTAAGCTATCTGAAATGGAATAGTAGTTAGAGGAGGAAATATTAGTGCAGATCAATAAATTACGTGGACCAGCATTAGATCAGTTGTTTGAAGCGATTTTGTCGCTTGAAACAGTTGAAGAATGTTACAGTTTCTTTGATGATTTAGCGACCATCAATGAAATTCAATCGTTGGCCCAACGTCTTGAAGTTGCCCGCATGCTTCGAGACGGTAATACGTATCAGAAAATTGAAACAGAAACTGGTGCAAGTACTGCAACGATTTCGCGAGTGAAGCGTTGTTTAAACTATGGAAATGATGCATATGGCATGGTTTTAGAACGGATTGCAAAAACAAAATAAAGAGCCTGTTCGAATCGAGCACGCATGAAAAATTTAAGCCCCCACCTCAAAGAATAATCGGGTGGGGGCTTATTCTCATATTGTGATATAATTCGAAAAGGATATGGTTGCAAGGGGGACATGCACGTTGGAAGATTACAAAAACTGGCGACATGTATTTAAGCTTGATCCGAACAAGTCGATAGACGATAAAGACCTGGAGGCTGTTTGCCAGTCGGGTACAGATGCGATTATAGTTGGTGGCTCAGATGGTGTGACATTTGACAATACGATTGAATTGTTAGGTAGAATCCGTCGATTCACAGTCCCTTGTGCACTTGAAGTGTCAACACTATCTTCGATTTCACCAGGATTTGATTATTATTTTATTCCGACTGTACTCAATAGCGATGATCCGCTTTGGTTTAAAGGTCTTCATCACAAGGCCATTAAAGAGTATGGTCATTTAATGAACTGGCACGAGATCGCCGTTGAAGGCTATTGTGTATTGAATCCAGAATCAAAAGTAGCAAAGCTCACAAAAGCAAAGACAGAATTAGATGAAGATGACGTTCTCGCGTATGCAAAAATGGCGGAAAAACTTTTTAAATTGCCTATTTTTTACGTTGAATATAGTGGAACGTACGGCAGCCCTTCTCTAGTTCAAGCCGTTTCAGACGAGCTTGAAGAGACGAAGTTGTTTTACGGCGGAGGAATTGATGGGCAAGATAAAGCGAGCGAAATGGCCAAATTTGCTGACACGCTCGTCGTTGGAAACATTATTTATGACGATTTGAAAAAGGCTTTAGAGACGGTAAAAGCAGTAAAATAGAGGTGGAAACGATGCAACAAGAAGTCGAGAATTTACTCAGTGGGTTAAACCCTCAACAGCTAGAAGCGGTAAAAACGGTGGACGGGCCTCTTTTAATCATGGCCGGTGCAGGCAGTGGAAAAACACGTGTCCTTACACACCGAATCGCTTATTTGCTTTTTGAAAAAAAAGTTGCTCCATGGAGCATTCTAGCGATTACATTTACAAACAAAGCTGCACGCGAAATGAAAGAACGTGTCGCACAGTTAGCGGGTCATGAAGCAGAGGATATTTGGATTTCAACTTTTCACTCTCTTTGTGTGAGGATATTACGCCGTGATATTGACCAAATAGGCATGAGTCGGAGTTTTACCATTTTGGATGCGACAGACCAACTCACTGTCGTCAGACAAATCATGAAGGATTTAAACATTGACACGAAAAAGTTTGAGCCACGTAGCGTACTTAGCACGATCAGTAGTGCTAAAAACATTTTGCAAACGGCAACGGATTTTGAAAAGCTACATAGCGAGCAGTTTAATCCGTTTTTATCCGTTGTGAGCGATGTATATAAAGAATATGAAAAAAAACTACGAAAAAACAATGCGCTTGATTTTGATGATCTTATCATGATGACAATTGAGCTCTTCAAACGAGTCCCTGACGTGTTAGAATTTTATCAGAGAAAATTCCATTACATTCATGTTGATGAATATCAAGATACGAATCGGGCGCAATATATGCTTATTCAAATGCTAAGTAGCCGCTCACAAAACCTTTGTGTCGTTGGGGATTCAGACCAATCAATTTACAAATGGCGCGGCGCAGATATTGAAAATATTTTATCATTTGAACACGATTATCCGACGGCTAAAGTTATTTTGTTGGAACAAAACTATCGGTCGACGAAAACAATTCTAGATGCAGCAAATGAAGTGATTGCGAATAATTTAAACCGTAAAGACAAAAATCTTTGGACGGATAATGATGAAGGCGATAAAATAACGTACTTCCGTGGTGAAAGCGAACGGGATGAAGCGCATTTCGTCGCAGAACAAATTGGACAAATGCTTGAAAAAGGCAGAAGTTATGATGATTTTTCTGTCCTGTATCGGACAAACGCACAATCTCGTGCGATTGAGGAAGTTTTCGTCAAGTCGAACATACCTTACGTCATCGTCGGTGGAACAAAGTTCTACGATCGAAAAGAGATTAAAGACCTGCTTGCTTATTTGCGGTTAATCGCGAACCCAGATGATGATATTAGTCTTGAACGGGTCATTAACGTCCCGAAACGTGGAGTCGGAGCGTCTTCAGTGGAGAGGATTACACAATATGCAGCATTAAATGACATCACACTGCTTACTGCATTGCAAGAAGTCGAGCAAGTTGGACTTTCGACTCGTGCCCGAAACTCATTGGGAACATTTTGCGATCTTATCCTCGACTTTGGGAAGATGCAAGATTATTTGTCTGTCAGTGAATTGATTGATGAAGTGCTTAATCGCACGGGTTATCGCGAAATGCTTGAGAACGAAAGAACGATTGAAGCAGAAAGTCGACTCGAAAACTTAAATGAGTTTCTGACAGTTGCCCATGACTTTGAAAAAGCGAGTGAAGATAAAAGCTTGCTTGCTTTTCTAACGGATTTAGCCCTGATCGCAGACATCGATCAACTAGATGAAGAAGAGGAAGATAAAGCTGTTACTCTCATGACCCTTCATTCTGCAAAAGGGCTTGAATTTCCAGTTGTCTTTTTAGTCGGAATGGAAGAAAATATCTTTCCCCATTCACGTTCGTTAATTGAGGAAGAGGAGATGGAAGAAGAGCGCCGACTCGCTTATGTCGGTATGACGCGAGCAGAGGAGGAATTATTCTTAACGAACAGTCGCATGCGCATGTTGTATGGACGTATGCAACAAAATCGACGTTCCCGGTTTATAGATGAAATTCCAGAGCATTTTATTGAACAGACAGAAGAGGAGACGCCTGAACAGACGACCCCTGTTCGGAGGACGATAAGAAGTCTACGTCAAACAGGCAGTGAACGACTTGAATGGAACATCGGTGACAAAGCACAGCATAAAAAGTGGGGTGTCGGAACTGTTGTTAGCTTGCGAGGTAATGATGAATCACTTGAGCTCGACATTGCATTCCCAAGTCCGACTGGCATTAAGCGACTGCTTGCCAAGTTTGCACCGATTGAAAAAGTGTAACACAGTGGAAATTTTACGCTATTAAGTAAAAATAAAGTACCAACCATTTTTTAAAAGATAGGTGGTAGCGGTTATGGATAGACGTGAAGCGGAACTACAAATCCAATCGCTTCGAGAGAAACTAAACAAATATAACTACGAATACTATGTGCTTGATCAACCGTCAGTTCCTGATGCTGAGTATGATCGGCTTATGCAACAATTAATTGAGCTTGAGGAACGATTTCCGGAATGGCTTACTCCGAATTCTCCGTCCCAGCGTGTCG
>DKGN01000099.1 GCA_002453275.1 Caryophanales bacterium UBA6769 | reverse complement strand
CCGTATTTAGAACCATTCCGTAAAATAATTCCACCGCTAGGTATGATCGATATATCCCCCATTGTCGCGATTATCGCTTTACGACTTGCTGAGCGGGGCGTCGTGGAAATTTTTCGAATGCTAGTGTAGGATGATTTCTATGTCTATTTATCAACATTATCGCGACGACGAACGACCATTCCTCGATCAGTCGCTAGACTGGTTCGAATACGTGAAAAACTCATATGCATATCGCTTAACGGATTTTTTAGATCCAAGAGAGCAGGAAATCATAAGCCAATTGGCGAATAACGATGGCGAGGTTACAGTTGAATTTGCGGGTGGTCTTCAACAGGCGGAACGCAAACGTGCGATTATTTTGCCTCCTTATTTTACACCAAGGTTAGATGATTTTGAATTAGTTTTTTACGAGCTTCATTATCCTGTTAAGTTTTTCACACTTGAACATAGACAAATACTAGGAGCTTTAATGAGCTTAGGTATCAAACGTGAGAAATTTGGAGACATCAATATAAATGGACAAGTTGTCCAAATGATTGTTGCGAAAGAAGTTGCAGATTTTGTTTTATACAATTTAACTTCTATCGGAAAAGCGACAGTGTCGTTGAAAAGCATTTCTCAAGATCAGTTGCTTCCACCTGAAGATGACTGGAAATCATCTTCAGGAACGATCACGTCGATGAGATTAGACGTTATTCTTTCTGAGCTTTTTAATGTATCTCGTATGAAAGCTGGAACTTTTATTCAAAGAGGGCGTGTAAAAGTAAATTGGAAAGATGTGGAGCAGCCTGCTTATGAATGTCAAATCTCTGATACAATCTCTTTGCGAGGCTATGGAAGAGGGAAAATAGAAGCGATTGAAGGGCAAACGCGAAAAGGAAAATGGCGTATTCAATATTACATAAAATAATTGTTTGGAGGTGGCAAACTTGTCATTAACACCATTGGACATCCATAATAAAGATTTCAGTCGAGGGCTTCGAGGTTATGATATTGATGAAGTCAATGAATTTTTAGACCAAGTCATTAAGGATTATGAAGCAGTCATCCGTGATAATACGAACTTGCAAGAGAAAATAGATACGTTAAACGAAAAAATTCAGCATTATTCTGATATCGAAGAATCATTAAAGAAATCGATCCTCGTTGCGGAGCAGACAGCTGAAGAAGTAAAAAGAAATGCAAATAAAGAAGCAGAGCTCATTATTCGGGAAGCTGAAAAGAATGCCGATCGGATTGTCAATGAGGCATTGGCTAGGACGCGAAAAATTGCAGTCGAAGTTGAGGAATTAAAAAAACAGGCATCTGTATATCGAACTCGTTTTCGGATGTTAATTGAAGCGCAACTAGAGATGCTAAACCACGATGAGTGGGATGAAGTGACAAGCGCTTCGTTAAATGAAGGAATTGAACCGGTTGAGGACGACACAGTAAAGGACTCGATTTGATACAAGTTCTTCATGACGAAGTCCACTTGACGAAAAACATTGCGATCATTATACTATCAGAAGAAAAAGCTATCATTTGAACTTATAATTTAATTTCTAATGACGATGATAGGAAGAGTACTTTTTCATTCATTTGTTAAGCGAGTCAGGGATAGTGTAAGCCTGATACAAATCGAAAAAGGAAAATCACCCTTGAGTCCCATGCTGAACTTAATGAAGTAAGCACTGGCGGGTAATTCACGTTAAGAATGTAAAGTGGTAATCGCATATGCGTTTACTATTAGGGTGGTACCGCGAGACCTTTTCTCGTCCCTATGTGGGATATGAAAAGGTCTTTTTTTTATTGAAATTTTAAGGAGGAAGTTAAATGGGTTATAAAGATACATTATTGATGCCTAAAACGAAATTCCCAATGAGAGGAAATCTACCGAATAGAGAGCCCGAAACTCAAGAGAAATGGGACAAAGATAATATTTATAAAAAAGTCCAAGAACGGACAAAAGGACGTCCTTTGTTCGTGTTGCACGATGGACCACCATATGCGAATGGCGATATTCATATTGGTCATGCCATTAATAAAGTGCTTAAGGACTTTATTGTTCGTTACCGCTCAATGAGCGGCTATTATGCACCTTACGTTCCTGGCTGGGATACGCACGGGCTACCGATTGAGTCTGCTCTTACGAAATCAGGTAAAGTCGATCGAAAAAAACTTTCCGTTTCTGAGTTTAGAAAGCGATGTGAGGAATATGCCCTTAAGCAAGTCGATCGCCAGCGCGAACAGTTTAAACGATTAGGTATTCGTGGTGATTGGGAAAACCCATACATTACACTTACGAACGAATATGAAGCACAACAAATTAAAGTTTTTGGGGAAATGGCAAAGAAAGGCTACATTTATAAAGATAAAAAAACTGTTTTCTGGTCGCCTTCATCGGAATCTGCACTTGCAGAAGCAGAAGTAGAATATGAGGATACGCGCTCACCCTCTATTTATGTAGCATTTAACGTTAGTGATGGGAAAGGAATTTTACAAGGGGATGAGAAAGTTATCATTTGGACGACGACACCTTGGACACTCCCTGCGAACTTAGCAATTGCAGTTCATCCCGAATATGAATATTGCATTGTTAATGTGGAAGCCGAGAAATATATCATCGCAAAAGAACTCATTCAATCAATAACCGACGAATTAGAGTGGGAAAATGTCGAAATTGAAAAAACGCTTCCTGGTTCCGAGCTCGAGTTCGTCGAAACGCAACACCCTTTTTACAATCGAATGTCTCCAATCGTATTGGGAGAACACGTAACACTTGATGCTGGAACGGGGTGTGTTCATACTGCGCCAGGTCATGGTGAAGATGACTATATCGTTGGGAAAAAATATAATTTAGACATCCTCTGCCCTGTTGATGCAAGAGGAGTTTTTACAGACGAAGCGCCAGGTTTTGAAGGTGTATTTTATGATAAAGCAAATAAAATGGTAACGGAAAAATTAGAAGAAACCGGTTCACTTTTAAAACTAACATTTGTTACTCACTCGTATCCTCACGATTGGAGAACGAAAAAACCGATTATTTTTCGGGCGACAGAACAATGGTTTGCGTCTATCAAAGACATTAGAGAGGATCTGTTAGAGGCAATTAAAAATGTGAAATGGTATCCTTCTTGGGGTGAAACGAGACTTCATAACATGGTGAAGGACCGAGAAGACTGGTGTATATCACGTCAACGGACATGGGGCGTTCCGATTCCGGTTTTTTATGGAGAAGATGATGAGCCAATTATTACAGATGAAACGATTGAGCATGTGTCAAATCTGTTTAGGGAACAAGGTTCAAATATTTGGTTTGAAAAAGAGGCGAAGGATCTGCTACCAGAAGGCTTTACTTCTGAGCATAGCCCGAATGGAATTTTCAGAAAAGAAATGGACATTATGGATGTATGGTTTGATTCGGGTTCCTCGCACCAAGCAGTGCTAGCTGAAAGGGAAGACTTAACATGGCCAGCGGATATCTACTTGGAAGGCTCAGACCAATATCGAGGTTGGTTTAACTCATCATTGTCTACAAGTGTTGCAGTCACAGGACAGGCTCCTTATAAAGCCGTCATTAGTCATGGGTTTGCATTAGACGGCAAAGGTAAAAAGATGAGTAAATCTCTCGGTAACGTTGTCATTCCGAACGATGTTATGAAGCAGCTTGGTGCTGATATTTTACGTCTGTGGGTGTCGTCAGTAGATTATCAGGCGGACGTCAGAGTATCGGATGACATCTTAAAGCAAGTGTCTGAAACGTACCGAAAAATTAGAAACACATTTAGATTTATGCTTGGTAATTTGCATGATTTTAACCCAATATCTGACCGAGTTTCAAACGATGAAATGGCTGAAATTGATCAGTTTATGTTACTAAAATTAAATGATTTAATCCAAAGAGTAACTCAATCATATGAGGATTATCAATTCTCACCAATTTACCATGCGGTTCATAACTTTTGCACGATTGATATGAGTTCGTTTTATTTAGATATAGCAAAGGATACACTATATATTGAAAAAGCTGATAACAAGCGTCGACGTGCGATTCAAACTGTCATTTACGATGTACTTCTCACTCTAGTTAAACTATTAGCACCAATCGTACCGCATACGGCAGAAGAGGTCTGGTCCTATATCCGAGGAGTCGATGAAGAAAGCGTACAACTAACTGATATGCCAAAAGAAAGCGAGATTTCTAATGGAGATGGGATTAAAGAGAAGTGGGAGCAAATTATTGCGATTCGGGACGAAGTGTTAAAAGCACTTGAAGAGTCACGTAACAATAAGTTAATTGGCAAATCGCTAACCGCTAAGCTTACTCTTTATCCGACAGAGGAAGCGAAGAAATTACTAAGCGAAGTTGAGTCATTAGAACAGTTATTTATCGTGTCTCACGTCAAAATCGCTGGTGACAAAAAGGAAGCTCCAAGTCAATCTTTTGTGAATGAGCATGTTAACGTTGTCGTTGAGCATGCGGAAGGGGAAACGTGCGGACGTTGCTGGACTGTTTCTACTGAAGTCGGTAAGCATGAAGAGCATCCTACCTTATGTTCTCGCTGCTTTAATATCGTAGAAAAGTAATGAAAATTAAAAGCATGCGTCGGAACGGAGGGTGAAATTTGATTTATTATATTATCGCAGTCATCGTGATTGCATTAGATCAAATGACGAAGTGGCTCGTCGTGCAAAGAATGTATTTAGGTGAAAGCATTCCGATTATTGAAGGCTTTTTATCGATAACATCACACCGTAATCGCGGAGCCGCCTTCGGTATTTTGCAAGGGCAAATGTGGTTGTTCTTCATTATTACGATTATCGTCGTTGTTGGAATTGTGTACTATTTGCAAAAGCAAGTGAAATATCCTGGCACTGGTGTTGCCTTTGGCTTAATTCTCGGGGGGGCAATTGGGAATTTCATCGATCGCCTCGTTAAAGGAGAAGTTGTTGACTTTATCGATGTTGACATTGTGAATTATGATTTTCCAATTTTTAATGTAGCCGACTCTGCTCTCGTTATTGGAGTTATTTTGCTCATGCTCTTTACGTTGAAGGAAGAGCAAATGAAAAAAGGAGAAGCATAGTGGAAACCTTTCAATTTACAATTGACGAACAACATCGTGATGAGCGGATTGATAAGCTTCTGACAGAATGGTTATCTGACATTTCCCGAGTCCGAATTAAAGAATTAATTGCAACCGAACAAATCACCGTTAACGGTAAGAGGGTAAAAGCGAGCTATAAAGTGCGCGTCGGTGATGACGTCAACGTTCGCATACGAGAGCCCGAACAACTAGAGCTTAAACCGGAACAGATACCATTAGACATTTTGTATGAGGATGCCGAAGTGATTATAATCAATAAGCCTCGGGGATTGGTCGTGCATCCAGCACCTGGACATACAAAAGGAACACTCGTAAATGGCTTACTAGCCCATTGCGAGACTCTTTCTGAGATGAATACGATTCGTCCTGGCATCGTTCATCGTCTTGACAAAGATACTTCAGGACTTATTATGGTCGCGAAAACAAATCATGCTCATCATGCGCTAGTGAAACAATTGAAAGAAAAATCGACGACAAGAATATATAAAGCGATTGTTCATGGACAAATGACGCATAACGTAGGGACGATCGATGCTCCGATTGGTCGGGATCCAAAAAATCGGAAAAAAATGGCGGTCATTGAGACAGGTAAGAACGCGATTACGCAATTTTCTGTAACGGAGAAAATGCCCAAACACTCGCTCGTTGAATGTCGACTTGTAACGGGAAGAACCCACCAAATTCGAGTGCATATGAAATATATTGGTCACCCAGTTTTAGGTGATCCGAAATATGGTCCCAAAAAGTCATCATCCATTAACGGACAAGCACTTCACGCAGCAAAATTAAGTTTTTTGCACCCTACGACAGGGGAGGAATTATGTTTTACCGCCCCGATACCAAATGATATGGCACAATTGCTAGAGTCTTTACGAATTTAAGTAAGCACAAAAACTAAGATGGGCTTGACAACAAAAATTAAGTTTGTCATACTAACCTTAATTGCATAACCTTTAATACTAGTCCTGTGAGGCTAAAAAGGAAAAATGAACGTAGGCAAATAATGTCTATTATCCCCTCACCGGTTGGTTGAGGGGATTTTTGATGTTTAAAGGTGGTGGCGCTTTGCAAGGGAAAGCAATTATTCTTGATGAACAAGCGATTAGACGAGCATTGACACGAATTTCTCATGAAATCATTGAACGAAATAAAGGGATCGATGATTGTGTCTTAGTAGGAATTAGGACGAGAGGCATTTATATCGCAAATCGAATAGCAAATCATATTGAAAAAATTGAAGGTTCGCCGATTCAAGTTGGTGAAGTTGATATTACTCTGTATCGTGATGATTTATCTGTCAAAACAGTAAATAACGAACCACTCTTAAAATCCACCCAGCTTCCTACAGAAATTACGAATAAGAAGATTATATTAGTCGATGATGTTCTGTTTACAGGAAGAACAGTTCGGGCAGGAATGGATGCCCTGATGGATTTAGGTCGCCCAGCTCAAATTCAACTAGCGGTTCTTATTGACCGCGGGCACCGTGAATTACCGATACGTCCTGATTTTATCGGTAAAAACGTGCCTACATCGCGAACAGAAATTGTGAATGTTGAATTATCTGAAGTAGACAATTTAGACCAAGTAAGCATAACAAAAGAATAATTCCTTTTTAATTAAGTCCTGTGAGGCTTGAAAGGGGTAGCAAGCTCTAAGTTTGTAGGAGCACTGTACCCTCTTTGTCAGCCTGACAAAGAGGTTTTTTTATAAAACAGAGGAGGAGTAAGATGAAAAACTTATTAGATTTAACGAAACTATCGAATGATGAAATCCATAACATCTTACTTGAAGCATCACATTTTCAAAACGGAATGTCATGGACTCCAGCTGAACAAACATTTGCAGCGAACCTTTTTTTTGAGCCAAGTACAAGAACGAGATTTAGCTTTGAAGTAGCCGAAAAAAAACTTGGTCTTGAAACATTACATTTCACGGCTGAGCAATCTAGCGTTCAAAAAGGGGAATCGTTGTACGATACAGTTCGAACGTTAGAAGAAATTGGTGCTAACATTGTCGTGATTAGACATAAAGATGAATGTTTTTATGAAAGCTTAAAGGGGAATATTTCAATACCTATTATTAACGCAGGGGACGGTTGTGGGAACCATCCTACGCAATCACTATTAGATATGCTGACGATACAGCAAGAATTTGGTTCGCTGCAAGGCTTGAATGTTGTCATTGTAGGGGATATTACACATAGCCGTGTTGCTCGTTCGAATGCTAAAATTTTAAAAAGATTAGGCGTTAACGTCAAAATATCAGGACCGAAAGAATGGTATGCTGATGACCTTGGAGAGTATATAGAGCTTGACGAAGCGATTAAGGAAGCAGATGTTTTGATGCTACTTCGTATTCAACATGAGCGACATGAAAATCATTTGAATATATCGCTAGCGGAGTATCACTCTCAGTATGGCTTGACAGTGGAACGGGCCACGCAAATGAAAAAAGAAAGCATCATCATGCATCCAGCACCCATAAATCGTGGGGTGGAAATTGCTTCACAATTGATTGAATCACCAAACTCAAGGATCTTTAAGCAAGTGAACAATGGTGTATATGTGCGCATGGCCGTATTAAAAAGAGCATTAGTCGGTTAATGGAAAGGGGAATGAATGATGAAGCTTTTATTACAAAATGGGAAAGTTATAAATGATGACAATAAGTTTGTAAAATGTGACATTTTAATTGATTCAGGTCGTATCGTAAAAATAGCAGAGGCTGTTACGGAGGATGGCGCAAAAAGCATCGACGTCAAAGGTCAACTCATTACTCCAGGTCTGATCGATCTACATGTTCATTTGCGTGAACCAGGTGGCGAACATAAGGAAACGATTGAAACAGGGACGAAAGCGGCGGCGAAAGGCGGCTTCACGACGATTGCGGCCATGCCGAATACGAGACCTGTACCAGATAATCAAGAAACGCTTTTAGATTTAAACAAACGGATTGAAGAATCAGCCGTTATTCGTGTTCTCCCTTATGCATCGATTACAAAAAGGCAAATTGGAGAAGAGCTTACGGATTTTCAGGCGCTTAAAGATTCTGGTGCATTTGCCTTTACAGATGATGGAGTCGGTGTTCAAAATGCGAGCAAAATGCTTGAAGCAATGAAGGAAGCGAAGAAAATAAATGCCGCTATCGTAGCGCATTGTGAAGAGAATACATTAATTTATAAAGGTGCTGTTCACGAAGGAGTATTTTCAAAGAAACACGAAGTGAATGGAATTCCTTCAGTTTGTGAATCCGTCCATATTGCTCGCGATGTCTTGCTTGCAGAAGCAGCAGACGTTCATTACCACGTATGTCACATTAGTTCAAAAGAATCGGTACGGGTTGTGAGAGATGCAAAAAAAGCAGGCATTCGCGTAACGGCTGAAGTGACGCCCCATCATCTACTACTTTGTGATAAAGATATTCCAGGTCTTGATACAAACTTTAAAATGAATCCCCCGTTACGAGGCGAAGACGATCGGAATGCGCTCATAGAAGGACTTTTAGATGGCACGCTTGATTTTATTGCAACAGACCATGCACCACATACAGAAGAAGAGAAGGCTGTAAGCATGGAACGGGCACCATTCGGTATCGTCGGTTTAGAGACGGCATTTCCATTGTTATATACAAACTTAGTCAAAAAGAACATTTTAACGCTAAAGCAACTAGTCGACTTCTTGACAGTAAAACCAGCGGACGCTTTTGGATTACCTTACGGAAAGCTTGAGGAAGGCAGCGTAGCTGACCTGACAGTTATCAATCTCGAAAATGAAGCAAAAATAGACAAAGATGAATTTTTATCTAAAGGAAAAAACACACCATTTCAAAGCTGGACTTGTTCAGGCTGGCCAACGATGACTATTTGCGAAGGAAATGTCGTTTGGTCTAAAAAGTAATGGAATTTTGAATGAAGGAGAATTGGAATATGCCTAAAAGAACAGATATTAAAAAAATACTCGTTATCGGATCAGGTCCTATTATAATCGGACAAGCAGCAGAATTTGACTATTCGGGAACACAAGCTTGTCAATCGTTAAAAGAAGAAGGCTATGAGGTCGTATTAGTGAATTCAAATCCTGCGACAATTATGACGGATACGATGATGGCCGATAAAGTATATATTGAACCACTTACATTAGAATTTGTGACGAGAATTATTCAACAAGAGCGCCCTTGTGCCGTTTTACCTTCACTCGGTGGACAAACAGGGTTAAATATGGCGATGGAGCTTCATGAAGCTGGAGTTTTGGAGCGCTTTGATGTAAAAGTACTCGGTACAAACTTGGAAGCAATTCAAAAAGCAGAAGATCGAGATCTTTTTAGAAGCTTAATGCGTAAAATTGAAGAACCGACTCCAATAAGTGAAATCGTGCATACACTTGAAGAGGCGTATGAGTTTGTAGATAAGGTCGGCTATCCGATTATCGTTCGACCCGCCTTCACGCTAGGTGGAACTGGTGGCGGTATCGTTGAAAATGAAAAAGACTTAATTGAAATTGTGTCTAGCGGCTTAAAATACAGTCCTGTAACCCAATGTCTCCTTGAGGAAAGTATTGCAGGTTTTAAAGAGCTTGAATTTGAAGTCATTCGTGATCCGAATGATGAAGTAATTGTCGTTTGTGATTTGGAAAATGTTGATCCTGTAGGCGTACATACAGGTGACTCCGTTGTCGTTGCACCGAATCAAACTCTTTCCAAAGAAGATTATGAGATGCTTCGTCAAGCCTCGATTAAAATTGTTCGTGCAATTGGAATTGAAGGTAGCTGTAACGTGCAGATAGCCTTAAATCCGGATACGAGTGACTATTATATTATTGAAGTGAATCCACGAGTGAGCCGCTCATCTGCTCTCGCATCAAAAGCTACCGCTTACCCGATTGCAAAGCTTGCAGCAAAAATTGCTGTTGGACTTCACTTTTCAGAAATTATAAATCCAGTGACAGAGCAATCTTACTCACAATATGAGCCACAGCTTGATTATACCGTCGTTAAAATTCCGCGCTGGCCTTTTGACAAATTTGAATCAGCAAATCGAAAGCTCGGTACTCAAATGAAATCAACAGGTGAAGTTATGGCAATTGGGAGTAGCTTTGAGGAGGCACTACTTAAAGCGATCCGTTCATTAGAAGCAAATGTATTGCATATCGAATTGCCTACGATGGAGGAGTTATCAACAGATACCCTTGAACAACGAGTAGCAATTGCAGACGATGAACGGTTGTTTGCTGTTGCCGAAGCATTCAGAAGAGGATATACAGTCGACCAAATTTTTGAATTAAGTAAAATTACAAAGTACTTTCTAGAAAAAATTGAACATATTATCGCTTTAGAGAAAAAAATCGAAAACAACCCGAAAGAGTTAAAAGTTTTGCAAGAAGCAAAAAGCTTCGGGTTTTCTGACGATGCGATTGCAAATCGTTGGTCGATGACAGAACGGGACCTTTACAACTTGCGTAAGGAAAATGGATTACTTCCAGCCTATCGAATAGTAGACACGAGTGAACTAGAGGGAAAATCTGATACACCTTACTTCTATAGCACATTTGGAAAGGAAAACGAATCAGAAACTTCGGAGAAGAAAAGTGTTCTCGTTCTAGGTTCTGGTCCGATTCGGATTGGACAAGGGATTGAGTTTGACTATGCAACGGTGCATT
Source organism: Caryophanales bacterium UBA6769 (assembly GCA_002453275.1). Lineage (GTDB taxonomy): Bacteria > Bacillota > Bacilli > Bacillales > UBA6769 > Pueribacillus. The sequence continues at coordinate 4,383 of DKGN01000099.1, read as the reverse complement.
CTGTTTGGGCGATTCAAGAAGCTGGATATGAAGCGATTATTATTAACAACAATCCTGAAACAGTTTCAACAGACTTTACGACCTCGGACAGGCTTTATTTTGAACCATTAACTGTCGAGGATGTGATGCACGTCATTGAACGAGAGCAGCCTGAAGGTGTCATCATTCAATTCGGTGGCCAAACTGCAATTAATGTAGCATCTGAATTAGCTGAAAGAGGCGTGCGGATTTTAGGAACGACTCTCGAAAACATGGATCGTGCCGAAAATCGGAATCAATTTGAACAGCTTTTAAGAAATCTCGACATTCCACAACCTCTTGGCAAGACAGCAACCTCTGTTGATGAAGCCGTAGGAATTGCCGAACAAATTGGATATCCCGTACTCGTAAGACCGTCATACGTTCTCGGTGGTCGAGCAATGGAAATTGTCTATAAAAAAGAAGAGTTACTCCGTTACATGGAAGATGCTGTTAAAATAAATCCCGATCATCCAGTCTTAATTGATCGCTATTTAACGGGAATTGAAATCGAGGTTGACGCTGTATCCGATGGAGAATCTGTCTTTATCCCAGGGATTATGGAACACATTGAAAGAGCAGGTGTCCACTCAGGAGATTCAATCGCAGTGTATCCACCACAAAATCTATCGGAGAAAATCAAGCAACAAATCATCGATCGGACAATTGCTTTAGCGCGAGGATTACATGTTGTCGGACTGTTGAACATTCAGTTTGTTTTACACGACGAAGAAATTTATGTCATTGAAGTAAATCCCCGTTCTAGTCGGACCGTTCCGTTTTTGAGTAAAATAACTGGAGTTCCAATGCCGAATATAGCAACAAAAGTAATTTTAGGTTCGTCACTATCCGACTTAGGCTATTCGACAGGGAGCCATCCAGAAGTTGATGGCGTATACGTGAAAGTACCCGTCTTTTCTTTCGCTAAGCTTCGTCGTGTCGACATTACGTTAGGTCCAGAAATGAAATCTACAGGTGAAGTAATGGGGAAAGATGCAACGTTAGAAAAAGCGTTGTATAAAGGACTTCTCGCTTCAGGAATGAAAATACCAACGAATGGTTCTGTCCTGTTTACAATTTCTGATAAAGATAAACAAGAGGTTATGCCAGTTGTGAAACGCTTTTATGACATTGGTTTTCAAATATTAGCAACAGAAGGGACAGCACAAGCGATTGCAGAGCAAAACATCCCTGTTACGACTGTTAATAAAATCGAGAAGGAAGAGCATAATTTACTCGATGTCATCCGTCAAGGTGAAGCGAACATTGTCATCAATACGTTGACAAAAGGGAAACAACCACAGAGAGACGGATTCCGCATTCGCCGGGAAGCAGTTGAAAATGAAGTTGTTTGTTTTACTTCGCTTGATACTGCGATTGCACTGTTAACAGTCCTTGAAATGATGGCTTTTACAATGACACCAATGCCGGAGTTTCTTAAAAAAGAAGTGATTTCCCGATGAACGCACCAATTATTGCACTTGATCTACCATCAATGCGTTCGGTGGAGACATTTTTAACTCGTTTTGGAAAGCAAAAGCTCGCTTTAAAAGTTGGCATGCAATTGTTTTATAAAGAAGGACCACCGATCATTGAAAAATTAAAATTAGCAGGGCATTGGATTTTTCTCGATTTAAAATTGCATGATATTCCAAACACAGTGAAAGAGGCAATGAAAAGTCTTGCAGCTCTAGAAGTTGATATGGTGAATGTTCACGCAGCAGGTGGGAAGAGAATGATGGAGGCAGCGTTAGAAGGGCTTGAGGCGGGTTTGGCAAGGGGGATGACCCGTCCTCTCTGCATTGCTGTTACCCAATTAACTAGCACATCTGAGAACATGCTTAAGGAAGAGCTTCTTATCGATGAAGGGATCGAGCAAACTGTGTTGCATTATGCAAAGCTTACGAATGAGTCAGGTCTTGACGGAATCGTATGCTCATCATTAGAAACGCCATTTATTAAGGAGAATATACATGATTTCATTACCGTAACCCCGGGGATTCGCTTAACTGGAGACGAACGTGACGATCAAACGAGGATCGTGACACCTGAAAAGGCGAAACAATTAGGCAGTGATTATATCGTTGTCGGTCGCAGTGTAACAAAAAGTAAAAACCCGCTTGAAGCATATGAAAGGGTGGAATTAGAATGGAAAAAATAACTCAAACGATTGCAAGCGATCTACTATCGATTGGAGCGGTTTCATTAAAGCCTAACGACCCATTCACATGGACATCAGGTATCAAGTCACCGATTTATTGTGACAACCGTTTAACACTTTCTTATCCAAATGTACGCAAACGGATAGCTGATGGATTAACGGCGATCATTAACACATATTATCCAGGTGTCGATGTGATTGCTGGTACAGCGACGGCCGGAATCCCACACGCTGCATTAGTGAGTGAACGACTACATAAATCAATGGTCTATGTAAGAAGCTCTGCGAAAAAGCACGGCAAAGGCAATCAAATCGAAGGCAAGATTGAAGCTGGTGATGAAGTTGTCATTATTGAAGATTTAATATCAACGGGCGGCAGTGTTATTAACGCAGCGAAGGCATTACGGAATGCAGGAGCTACTGTGTTAGGAATCGCGGCGATTTTCAGTTATGGACTTGATAATGGTAAGGCTATGCTTCAAGAAGAAAATTTAACGGTCCATACGTTAACGAACTTGGAAGCATTACTAACAGTTTCCTCAAGCAATGGAAAGATTGATAGTGATGGGATTCAACTCGTGCAACAATGGAGACACAATCCAACAAACTGGCTAAAATAATGAAAAAACAACAGCACGACTGAAGTGCTGTTGTTTTATGTTCGTAGTTTAATAATAAGATCCTCGCTCGGAGTGACATACAACGTTTTCTGATTGCTATATGTAACGTATCCAGGCTTGGAACCGCTTGGTTTTTTCACGTGCCGGACTATCGTGTAGTCAATCGGGACGTTGCTAGAATGTTTGGCTTTACTAAAATATGCGGCGATGATAGCAGCTTCATGTAATGTTTCATCACCAAATTCATCTCCACGAATGACGACATGTGAACCAGGTATATCTTTTGCATGAAGCCACGTATCGCTTTTTCTAGCAAGCCTCATCGTTAAAAATTCATTTTGTTTATTATTTTTGCCAACTAGAATTGGGATGCCCTCACTCGATTCATACGTTTCAGGCTTTGGTTTGTTAGGTTTATTATTTACTTTTCGGCGTTTTTGCTTTAAATAACCTTCCTCTTCTAGTTCCTCGCGTATTTCTGCAACATCATCAATTGTAGCAGATTCCATCTGTGTAATAAGCAACTCAAAATAATCAATATCTTCGTTCGTTTTCTTAATTTGTTCTTGAACGACTTGGACTGCATTTTTAGCCTTCCTATATTTATGATAATACGCTTGCGCATTTTCCGAGGGGGTCTTATTCACGTCGAGGGGGATCGCTATTCTTTCCCCAGGCTTATAATAATTCTCAACTTCAATTTCTGTCTGGTGGTGTTTTAACTCGTGCATATGGGCGGTAAGTAGTTCACCGTACAATTGGTATGTCTCCGCTTTTTCGCTAGCTCTTAATGTACGTTCTAATTTTTTTAGTTTTCTTTCGTTTTTTCTTACTTCATTAACTAATAGTTTCTCTAAGTCATTTGCTTGTTGCCTAATCCGGTCACGTTCTGCTTTCCCATAGAAAAAGCGATCTAACATCTCGCTTGTAGAACGATATTGGAAACGTTCACCATCTAAATGTTGTAACGTTGTGACTGAGAAAGCCTCCCTGTTGGAACGGACAATTTCTGGTTCATAACGATGGTTTTGAAAATCGTTCATCATTGTTAGAAAGGTAGTAGATAAACTTTCTCTCGTCGTTAGTCCCGCACGGTAAATAATTTCTCTGCTAAGTAATGGTGATAAGCCCGCAAAGTTCGCCACTAATTGTTTATCTATTTTCCCACTGTTAAAGTCAATCTTTTTCAGAAAATTTTCCTCATCGACTCGTAACGGATTTACCTTGTCTTGTGCAGGCGGTGGAATGTATGGCCGACCAGGTAAGACGGTTCGGAATCGACTTAATGATGGTGGAATATGTTTGATCCCGTCTAGAATTTGTTCTGTTTCGGCATCAATCAAAATAATGTTGCTATGTCTACCCATAATTTCAACGATTAATATTTTAGTCGTTTGATCCCCAAGCTCATCTCTCGACTCAAGCTCAAATTGGATAACGCGATCAAGACCGACTTGCTTAATGCTTTTAATAATACTGCCTTCGATATGCTTTCTTATTAGCATACAAAACATGGGCGGCTGTTTTGGATTGCTGTAGCGATAGTTTGTTAAATGAATTCTAGAGAAGTTTGCACTCGCTGAA
>DKGN01000064.1 GCA_002453275.1 Caryophanales bacterium UBA6769 | reverse complement strand
TCGGACGTGATACGGAACAGTTGTCGGAATCAGAGATGGCGAGAGCAACCGTTGAAACTGTTGCTGAAAATACGAGTGACGGAATTACAGCTCCGTTGTTTTGGGCACTTATCGGAGGAGCACCACTTGCCCTCGCCTATCGTGCAATAAACACGTGTGACTCTATGCTCGGCTATAAAAATGAGAGATATTCTCAGTTTGGCTGGGCATCTGCTCGAGTTGATGATCTCGTTAACCTTATTCCGAGTCGAATAACGGGCTACCTCATGATTATCGTAAATAAACCAGTACGACCACAGAGTAGACAGGATTGCTTTCGAATCCTCGTTCGCGATGCACGTCAGCATCTCAGTCCGAACAGTGGTTGGCTAGAAGCTGCAACGGCAGGATTACTTGGGGTCCAACTTGGAGGAGAAACGACGTACGATGGCGTTGTTTCGAAGCGTGCAACAATGGGTGATAGCGTCGTGCCATTGCAAGCAGACGACATCCCGAAGGCTGTTTCGATTATGCACAAGACCGTTATTGCATCGATACTTTTATTTTGGCTAGGAGGTGGTATCATTGCGCTTACCAGAACATGGATCGAATCCGCAACATCTATTTAAAGCATTGAATTTTTCTACACCGAATGACATTGTTGATTTTAGTGTGAATGTCAATCCGTTTGGGATGCCGAAATCAATTGAGCAGCAGTGGGCGAATTTTTTAGGAAAAATTTCAGATTATCCAGATCCTCATTCAACTGTATTAAAGACTAAGCTCGCAAAACGTGAGGCCATTAATGTGGATGAAATCCTAATTGGCAATGGAGCGGCCGAATTAATTTTCATTCTTGCTCAGTACTTACGTAAGGAAAATATATTGATCGTCGATCCGACATTTTCAGAATACCGTACCGCCTGTAACACATATGGCTGTCAAATTGAATCTGTCCCATTAACAGAAGAAAATGGGTGGCAACTAGACGTTGAACAAATCATTGAAAATCTTACGGGTAAAGCAGCTGTGTTTATTTGTAACCCGAACAACCCGACTGGCGTTCGCTACGATCGGAATGCATTGCTTACGATTGTGGACGCGGCACATAAGCTGAATGTTCTCATCATTGTAGATGAAGCTTTTTACGATTTTTGCGTTGATCCGTACACGCTCGTTCCACATATGAAGACATACCCAAATCTCATTATTTTACGCTCATTTACAAAAATGTTTGCGATCGCGGGAATTCGGCTCGGTTGGCTTGCGGCAAATCCACAGTTGATTTCAGAGCTGTCAGCACTAAAGCCGCATTGGAGTGTGAATGCGATTGCAGAAAAAATAGGACTTCTCTGTCTTGATGAAGAAGTGTTCGTTCAGCAAACAGCCCAGCAAATCAAAATGGAACGGCAGCGGATGATGACACAGGTAACCGCGCTTGATTTCATCGTTTCAAACAGTAAGACAAATTACTATCTTTTACGAGACAAGAAAAAACGAAATCTTGAACCGTTGTTACGATTTTTACTTGAAGAAGGTATAACGGCTCGTCATACTGAAAATTTTATAAACTTGAGCGGTAATTATTTACGTTTTGCAGTCCGAACTGCGCGAGAAAATAATCGTCTTATCACTGCATTAAAAAGGTGGCGACAAGCATGCTCATCTTCATAACCGGGGGAGCACGAAGTGGGAAAAGTACATTTGCAGAACAGTTAGCGGAAAACACGAAAAAACCAAAACTTCATTATATTGCAACGAGTATTGAAGCTGACGAGGAAATGAGTGAGCGGATTGAACGTCATCAAACAAGACGCAACGAGAGCAGGGCGAACTGGATTACGTGGGAAATCGAGCAAAATATCGGTCATTTACATAAACAAATAGAACAAAATAGTGTCATCCTGCTCGACTGTTTAACGACGTTAGTGAATAATGAACTTTTTCAAGTGAACGAAAGGGAAGAGTATCAACCTCTGAGTGCAAATGAAAGAAAGACATTATTTGCCTCTATTATGAATGCCCTTCATCAGCTTCAGGAAAATCGGACGCTCATCATCGTATCAAACGAAATTTTCGATGATGCCCTCCCATTCAAGGATGAAACGACAATGGCCTATGTTGAATTGCTCGGGAAGCTACATCAACAGATCGTCAACCGAGCGGATGAAGCGTATTTATGTGAAAACGGGATCCCGATACAAATGAAATGAAGGGAAATCGATTTTCAGTGAGGGGGAGTGAATGTGAAAATCAAAGAAAAGATCGACGGCATTTTACTTGCTTTGCAATTTTACACGACCGTTCCAGTGCAAAAGCAAGTGCCGTTAGATAAGCGGCGATTGAAAAACGCACTCTATGTCGTTCCTCTGATTGGTATTCTAATCGGGCTTTTACTCGTTGCTATTCTCACGATGAATGAACGTGTTCTCGATCTGCCTCACTCTATAATCGCCTTGCTAGTTGTTACGATTCCGATTTTAGTTACTGGAGGATTGCATATCGACGGTTGGATGGATGCGAGCGATGCATATTTTTCCTATCGTGATAAACAGAAGCGTCTAGACATAATGGATGATCCGAGAACAGGGTCATTTGCCGTGCTTTCTGTCATTTTTCTACTAGCATGGCGTTATATTTTTATATTCGAAACGTTAAAATTTACCACTCTTACGACATTACTCATATTACTCGTTAGTGTGTATTATTTTGCACGTATTTCGATGTGCTTCGTTTTTATTTTTGGAAAGCTAGCAAAACAAGATGGAATGGCTGCCTTTTTTAAAAAAGGTCTTGAGCGGAACGATGTATATTTCCACATCATCGGTGTCGTCATTTTCTTAATTTGTATCGCATGGATTGACTTAAGTGCGGTTCGCGCCGTCTTTATTTTGTTCATCGTCGCGGTCGGGTTTGCAATTGTTAGTAAAGCATTTATTGAAAGGCAGTTTGGCGGGATTTCAGGTGATACGCTTGGAGCGACGCTTGAAGGAGGCGAAACGATACTATGGTTCACTGTGTGGTTTTTACATTTATTCGGCATGGGGCTACTCTGAGCAATGAACGACGAGAATACCAAGGCTGGTTAGATCCACCGTTACTTGTGAAGGAACGAGAGCGTCTCAAAGCGATCCGACATCGTTTTCGTGCACCAGATCTTGTCTTTTCAAGTGATTTGAAACGATGCCATGAGACGGCAAGCCTGCTTTTTCCCAAACATCGTATTGAGACGACCACCTATCTCCGTGAGCTCCATTTTGGAGATTTTGAAGGGAAACGCTATGAGCAACTCCAACACCTTTCTGAATACCGGCATTGGATTGATCATTTCCGCACGGCACCTCCAAATGGGGAATCGTTTGACACGTTCACAGCACGATTGGAAAAAGGCTTTGCTCACATCTCGACACAGTTGACAGACGATGTAACGGATGTCGCGGTTGTCACACACGGTGGAGTTATTCGCTATTTTCTTGAGACGTATGCTCCGATCAGCAAGTCATTTTGGGAATGGTCAATTCCTCTAGGTGGAGGCTATCAATTGAAGACAACGATGGAAAAGCTAAAGGAGGGTGAGCGGTGCATTTCATTGTCGGAGGTGCCTTTAACGGAAAAGCACAATGGGTACAAAAACAATATAACAACGTGAAAACAATTAAATGGCTTTCCGCTTATGAAACTACATTTGAAAAAGAAGATTTTGAAAACACGTCGACATTTGCAACTGTTACGATTTTGCAAGGACTTGAACAATACATTCGTGCTTGTCTACAGAGCAATGAAACGAGTGATTTCATTCGGAAACAATTTTTTGCGCAATGTGAAGCTTGGCTTGCCTGGGAACAGACGGAACCTGAGCGGACACTTATTTTAATTGGAAATGATCTATCAAAGGGTGTCGTGCCAGTCGAAAAAGAAAACCGACTTTGGCGTGATGTAACAGGCTGGTGTTATCAAGATTTAACAACCATGGCTGCACAAGTCGATTTGATTTGGTACGGGATTGCGACTCGATTAAAAGGATAATTGACACGTCACGCGAAATAAAAAAGCAATGAAAATATTTTGGAGGTGTATTGATGAAAATTTATACGAGAACTGGAGATAAAGGAAAAACGAGCGTCATTGGTGGAAGAGTGGACAAAGACAACATCCGTGTCCAAGCGTACGGAACGGTTGATGAGGCGAACAGCTTTGTCGGTCAAGCGCTCACACAACTTGACGAAGCGAACTATGCGGATATTCGCCAAGACTTAATCAAAATTCAGCATGAGCTCTTTGATTGTGGGGGCGACCTTGCAACAGTAAAAAAGAAGGGGGAGTACAAGCTGAAGCAGGAAATGATTACTTTCCTTGAGGAACAAATTGATGTGTATATGGAAGAGACACCAGATTTGCAACGGTTTATTTTACCAGGTGGTACAAAAGCAGCTGCGACGCTACATATTGCAAGAACGGTCACCCGTCGGGCAGAACGTGAAGTTGTCTCTTTATCAAAGGTAGAAGAAAATATACCACCATTAGCACAGGCGTATTTAAATCGTTTATCTGATTACTTTTTTGCAGTCGCTCGTGTCGTGAATTACCGTTCAAACGTTCAGGACGTTGAATATGAACGAAGTGCTATCGTCTTTAGAAGCGGAAGAAAGAAAAAGAAGGAAGATGAATCATAGTGAACAATAGTCAGATCAAAAGCATACACATTCCCTCGTTAAATGTGGAAATTGGACGAGAAGTGGCGGCATATCTTGACACGCTAACAAAGCCGCTAGGAAGCTTAGGGCGATTGGAAAAGCTCGCAGTTAAACTCGCAGAAATGACAGGACAAAACTTTCCCGTCATTACACCGCCAGCAGCGATCGTCTTTGCTGCTGATCACGGGGTGACAGACGAAGGTGTCTCAGCTTATCCAAAGGAAGTCACAGCACAAATGGTGTTAAATTTTCTTGCAGGTGGAGCTGCAATGAACATTTTTTGTCGTCAAATTGGAGCCCATTTTACGATTGTCGATATAGGAGTAGCTGAGGATATTGAACACGAAAAACTCACCTCTAAGAAAGTTCGTTATGGAACAAAAAACTTTCTCAAAGAAGCTGCGATGACAGAAGACGAAGTGGATGAAGCTCTGACGATCGGAAGAGAAGAGGCGGCGAAAATGTTTGAAAAAGGAGCAAAAACATTAATTGTCGGAGAAATGGGGATTGGCAATACGACAGCAGCAAGTGCACTTTTGGCTGTTATGACAGATAAGCCGATCAATAAACTAATTGGTCCAGGAACTGGATTAACGAAGGATGGCATGAACCATAAACAACAAGTGATTGAACGAGCAATTAACGCACGACAGCCGAATCGTCACGATCCCATTGATATATTGAGAAAATTAGGTGGATTGGAAATTGCAGCAATGACGGGTGCCATGCTTGAAGCAGCAACGAGCCGCATCCCGATTATTGTTGATGGCTTCATTTGTACAGTTGCTGCATGTATGGCTGTAGCAATCAATAATAGATCATCCGATTATATGCTTGCAGGACACCATTCAACGGAACCAGGTCATAAAGAAGCCCTTGAGAAATTAGGTAAGCAACCGTTGCTCGACTTAAATATGCGACTTGGTGAAGGAACAGGCGCAGCTCTCGCTTTCCCGATTGTTGAGACAGCAACACATATGCTTAGGGATATGGCGACGTTCTCCGAAGCTGGCGTGTCTGAAAAAGACTAACAGTAGCCCGACTTTTCTATCAGCAGAAAGTCGGGCTTTACATATAATATGTGACAGGAAAATAGTCTTCTATTTAATCAAAATCGTTTTTAAAAGCTATAATAGATACAACATAGCGCTCAACCACTGGAGGTAAATCATATGAAAGATTATGAAATTAAAACAATTTTAAGCACAAATCGGAAAGAAAAACCCGCTACGAATCAGCTCGAATTTGGCAAGCATTATACAGACCATATGTTTATGTTGGACTATACGGAGGAGAAAGGATGGTTCAATCCACGAATTATTCCTTATGCACCAATCGAGCTTGATCCAGCGGCTAAAGTTTTTCATTATGGGCAAACAGTGTTCGAAGGACTAAAGGCATATCGAACATCGGATGGTCGGATTTTTCTGTTTAGACCTGAACAGAATTTTAAAAGACTTAACGAATCGAACGCCCGGTTATGTATCCCACCAATCGACGAGGATCTAGCTTTAGCGGCATTAAAGAAATTACTTACCGTTGATCAAGAATGGATTCCACAAGCAAAAGGGATGTCCCTGTACATTCGACCGTTTATTATTTCAACGGAGCCAAACTTAGGCTTATCTCCTTCCAAAAGTTATCATTTTATGATCATCTTATCCCCTGTTGGATCTTATTATGAAGAAGGGATAAATCCAGTGAAAATCGCAGTTGAAGAGCAATATATTCGAGCTGTTGCAGGAGGAACGGGAGAAGCAAAAACAGGTGGAAACTATGCAAGCAGTCTCATTGCACAAGAAAAAGCAGAGAAAATGGGATATTCCCAAGTGTTATGGCTAGATGGTAAAGAACATAAGTATATTGAAGAAGTTGGTAGCATGAACATCTTTTTTAAAATTAACGGAGAAGTTATCACTCCTGCATTAAATGGCAGTATTTTAAAAGGCATCACAAGAGATTCTATTATTCAACTTTTAAAACATTGGAACGTGCCTCTAGTAGAACGGAAGATCTCAATTGATGAAATGTATGAAGCGTTCAAAGACGGCTCACTAGAAGAAGCCTTTGGAACAGGAACAGCGGCCGTTATTTCACCAATTGGCGAATTTTCATGGAAAAATGAAAAGCTCGTATTAAATGAAGGCAAAATCGGAAAGCTTACAAAAGCCTTATACGAGACATTGACCGGCATCCAGACAGGATTGGAGCCAGATCCATTCGGCTGGCGCATTCAAGTATAATGTAAAATGGGAAGCCGTTTGGACGATAATAGGCTTCCCATTTTTTCATTAGCGTTGCGATACAAATTGACGCAAAAACATCGCACGTTCAGGTAGTGGAGCTTCAAAAAACTCTGTCAATCCTTCTTCTGTCAACAGCTTATTTGTAGCGCCTGACTTAAAAATTTCACCACGACGAATCATTAGTGTATTTTTAAACAGAGGTAAAATTTCTTCAATGTGATGGGTCACGTAAATTAAAGTTGGCGCATCTTCTTGTTTACTTAACTGTTCTACCGTTTCAAGCAACTGTTCACGTGCAAATACATCAAGCCCAGTACACGGTTCATCTAATATTAATAGCTTTGGATTTGCCATCAAAGCACGCAAAATCAAAATTTTTTGCTTTTCCCCTTGAGAAAGTGTCGCATAGCGACGATGGATAAAGCTACTTAATCCGAACTCTTCCATGAGTGTTAATGCACGATCAACATCAGCTTGCTCAGGATCTTCATAAAGTCTTGGCGATGCAAAAAGTCCAGAAAGGACGATGTTTTCGGTGTATTCATCACCATACAGTTTATCTTGCATTGATGTACTTACCCAGCCAATGATTTTTCTTAATTCTCCAAGTGGGTATGTCCCGAATTGCTTCCCTAGCACCGTCACCTCACCAGTTGTTGGCCAAATGTAACCATTAATAATGTTGAGCAACGTCGTTTTGCCTGAGCCATTTAACCCGAGTAAGGCCCAGTGCTCTCCCGACTGTACGGACCAATTTATATTTTTTAAAATTTTTTTATTTTTTCGTTGATAGTTGACATTCTTTATTTCGATTACCATTAATTCCCTCATCCTCTAGCTTGTAAATTGCTTCGATTATATCATAAAAACATATAGTTCCTCGTTCATTACTTCATTTATAACAAAACTTAGCTTAATGATACTTCCAACTTTCAAAAAAGAAAAGTCACTAGGTAATGAAAATCTTTTGACAACAAACTGAATACTCGGTATGTTAAAGATGTGCAATTAATTTAAGCAGTTAAGAGAAAAAAAGGAGGAGTCATCATATGGGAAGATTTGATGGAAGAGTTGCGGTTGTTACCGGTGGAAGTCGTGGAATTGGACTCGGTATCGCAACAACATTTGCAGAAGAAGGTGCAAAGGTAGCACTTTTTGACATTAATGAGGAAGCACTAGAGGAAGGTGCAAAAGGTCTACGTGACAAAGGGTATGAAGTATCTACTCATGTTACGAACGTTGCCGACACTGACCAAGTAGAAGAGGCAATGAAAGCGGTTGTCGATAAGTTTGGAAAAGTCGATATCCTCGTAAATAACGCTGGTGTCATTCGTGACAACCTGTTGTTTAAAATGACGGACGAAGACTGGCAAACAGTAATGGACGTTCATTTGAAAGGTTCATTTAACTGTACACGTGCTGCACAGAAATACATGGTTGAAAACAATTACGGACGCATCGTGAACATTTCATCCTCATCAGCACTAGGAAACCGTGGACAAGTAAACTACGCAGCTGCAAAAGCTGGTCTCCAAGGTTTCACAAAAACATTAGCACTTGAATTAGGTCGTTTCGGCATTACAGCAAACTCTGTAGCACCTGGTTTCATCGAAACAGACATGACAAAAGCAACAGCAGAAAGAGTCGGTGTTCCTTTTGATAAATTCGTAGAAGGAACAATCGCACGCATTCCAGTTGGACGTAGCGGTAAGCCTGCAGATATTGCAAACGCTGTCGCATTCTTCTGTGATGAAGCTGCTGGATTTGTAAGTGGTCAAGTGATGTATGTCGCTGGTGGCCCATTAAATTAATCTTCATCATTCATTCTAAATTAAAGGGGGATAAATCATGTACAAGGATATGATTGGTAAACGCTCTGAAAAAATCTTGAACCCAATCGAGCGTGGAGCAGTTCGTAACTTTGCCGTGTCAATCGGTGATGAACATCCTATTTTTCTCGATGCTGAATTTGCAAAAGGCACTCGCTATGGGAAAAACATCGCACCGGTAACGTTCGCACGTACATTAGATTTTGGAACGATTGAAGAGCTGAAACTCCCAAAGCAAGGACTCATTCATGGAGAGCAAAGCTTCCATTATGAGCGCCCGCTTTTTGTAGGTGAAGAAGTCTACTGCTATACGGAAGTAAAAGACTACTACGAAAAAACAGGTAACAGTGGTACGATGGGCTTCCTCGTAACTGAAAACAATGGTGAAGATGCTGACGGCAATATCGTGTTCAAATCAAGATCAGTCGTCATCATCAACGAAGCAGTAAGAAAGGGGATGAACGCATGAGCACTTTAGCTAATCTCCAAGCAGGTCAGTCACTCGAGCCAATTGAACTCGCTCCAGTCTCGCGTATGGATTTAATCAAATATTCAGGTGCATCCGGTGATTTTAACCCGATACATACGGTGGATGAAGATGCCAAGAAAGCAGGACTCCCAGGAATTATTGCTCACGGTATGTGGACAATGGGGAACCTAGCCAAGCTTTTCACACCTTACTTCGAAGAAGGCTTTGTTAAAGATTATACGATCCGCTTTGCTGGTATGGTGTTCATCAATGATGTCGTTACATTAAAAGCTGATTTTAAAGAAAAAAATGACAACGTTCTGACGTTTGATGTTGTAGCGGAAAATCAAAAAGGAAATGCAGTTATTAAAGGGACGGTTAACTTTCAATTAGTTTAATCAATCCAATTAGCAAGCTTCGTTCTTCTTCATTTGAACGAAGCTTGCTTTTTTTGTTATGATTAATAAGGTGTCACTTGTTAAAAATAAACAACAAACAAAATGTAATCACTCTATTGATCATAAGGTCGTTTCAAATCTAGGAGGAATGTTGTGAATATCGCAGATTACATCACGATAATCGTTTTTATTGCTTTCATCGTTATTATTTTTATTATCGCAACGACAGGTTTAACGCTTTATTTCTTTGATAAAAAACAATCAGCAAGTCCCGTGTTAAGAAATTATCCCGTCATCGGAAGAATGCGATACTTTTTAGAACAGATTGGTCCTGAATTTCGTCAATATTGGTTCACGAACGATCGAGAAGGGAAGCCATTCTCCCGGGCAGATTATCAACATATCGTAAAAAGTGCCAAATATCAGCAAGATATTGTTGGCTTTGGATCGACACGAGATTTTGAAGAACCAGGTTTTTACATAAAAAACGCTTTGTTTCCAAAATTAATTTCAGAATTAAAAATAAATGATCGGGCCATTGTGGACACGAATCGATACGTTATTTTAAATGAACCGGCATTTACTCCGCGGGAAGAAGTATTTAAAAAACATACGTCACAAGCATTTTTGCTTGATGATGAAGATGCGATCGTTATTGGTCCGAATGTCCGCCAACCATTTGTTGTAAAAGGCCAAATTGGCATGTCAGCAATGAGCTACGGCTCGTTAGGGAAAAATGCAATTACTGCATTATCAGAAGGCTTAGCTATCGCTCAAGGCACGTGGATGAACTCGGGTGAAGGTGGATTATCACCTTATCACCTAAAAGGTGGAGTCGACGTTATTTTTCAAATCGGTCCAGGCTTATTTGGTGTTCGAGATAGCGACGGTAATTTTGATTGGGAAGAGTTAAAGCGAAAAAATGAAATACCGGAAATTAAAGCGTACGAATTTAAATTTGGACAAGGTGCGAAAGCGCGCGGTGGGCATGTAGACGGTGAAAAGATTACGCCGGAAATTGCAGAAATTCGTAGGGTGGAGCCGTGGAAAACGATTGACAGCCCAAACCGATTTAGAGAATTTCCAGATTTGCCATCGGCATTTGATATGATGGAAAAGATTCGCGATGTGACTGGAAAGCCAGTCGGAATGAAAGTCGTTATCGGCTCTCCAGCTGAAGCCGATAAACTAGCAAAACAGATGAAAGAAACTGGAAAAGGTCCCGACTTTATTACAGTCGATGGTGGTGAAGGTGGGACAGGTGCATCCTTTCAAGAGCTCGCAGATAGCGTTGGGTTGCCGATCCACTCCGCATTACCATTAATGGATGAGGCATTACGTCGTTATAACATTCGTGACCGGGTCAAAATCATAGCTTCTGGTAAAATGTTCAGCCCTGATCGAATTGCCATTGCTATTGCAATGGGAGCCGATCTCGTCAATATCGCGCGCGGCTTTATGATTTCAGTTGGCTGTATTCAAACATTAAAATGTCACACGAATGAATGTCCAGTTGGTGTCGCAACAACCGACCCAAACCTTGAGAAAGCTCTCGTCATCAATGAGAAAAAATATCGCGTTGCAAATTATCTTGTTACACTGCGGGAAGGCTTATTCAGACTTGCAGCCGCGGCTGGTCACGATTCTCCTATCCATTTTGGAAAAGAGGATGTCTACTACAAGGATGATAAAGGTCTTGTTCTCTCACTAGAAGATATGTATAAATAAACATGATAAAAACTCTGCAGCCTAACAGTGGGTATGTAGAGTTTTTAATGTTTAGACTCAAATGTATAGGTTTCTCCCGCTAAAACGGAAGGATCCATTAAGTGTAGAAGGAGCAAGTGTTGCGAATCGTCAATTGGGCTAGTCACTTGTTGGAGGTTGCCATTTTTATCAATAACTGTGCCTGTCGCATAGAAAGGCTTATCTTTTAATTGCAAAAGGCTGTTCACATTAGATGGCGACATAATGTATTTATGACTCAAACGACTAGTCTTACTTAAAACGAGTTTTTCAGAAGGATCCTCATTTATTTTCATTGATAGCTGAGGTAGCATGACTAGTCCAATAATGAGTCCAATTTGTACGAGCATGTTCATGCACATCATTCCCTTTCGCGATGTTTGAACTATCATACAATATATTCCCAATCTTTTGAATACCTTCACCAACTTCGTAAGATCAGTTATAATGAACAAGTATTCTAAAAAATCTTACTAAAAGAGGTTTTCCGATGCTTGAAACGTTTCAACATGATGAAGTGATAATTGCACGCTTAACGAATATGCCGCGTACTAGTTATTTTTATTACGTTGACGGGGTGTTAATTGATACAGGACCACCGAAAATGTTGGAAAATGTCATTCCATTTTATAAACAAACTGACATTGATTTTGTTTGTTTAACACATTCCCATGAAGATCACGCTGGAACAGCACCGTGGCTTGCCAATCAATGTGGCATTCCGATTTATGCTCATGAAAATGCAATTGAGATTTGCAAAAATCCAGAACCGTACCCTCGCTATCGCCAATATGTTTGGGGAATAAGAGATGAAGGCTTTCACGTAGAACCATTAGGAAAAACAATTCAATCACGCAATTATACGTGGGAAGTGATCGAGACTCCGGGCCACGCATATGATCAAGTGGCTTTTTACAACCGAGAAAAAGGCTGGTTATTTTCTGGTGATATTTATGTCACACCGAAAACACGTCTCATTCTTTCGTGGGAGCATATTCGAGACTCAATGGAATCGATCGAACGGGTGTTAACGTATGATTTTGACGATATGTTTTGTGGCCATGCAGGTCATGTACCAAATGGGAAAGACATGCTACGCAGGAAGCTAGACGATTTGGAAGAGAAAAAAGCCGAAATATTACATTTGCATAGAAAAGGCTGGTCTATCGAGGAAATTACTGAAGAAGTTTTCCCGAAGCATTATCCGCTTATTGATTTATCAGAGGAAGAATGGCATTCGAAATATATCGTCGAGACGATGATTCACGGTTTTGCATCCGTCGCAACAAGTACATCAAAGAAGGGGACGTAACATGTCAATATCAAAGCTCGTGTTTCCAAAATTATCGTATACAGGCTGGGGAGCGGTACAACAGCTTTTACCTGCGGTTGAGTCATTTGAGCCGAAAAGAATCCTCTGTATTACGGATGACGTACTCGTAAAGATAGGAATTGTTGATAAAGTTACAAAGCCGCTCATTGAAAAAGGTTATGAGCTTGAAGTCTATACTGATGTTGAACCTGAGCCTTCCCTTGCTTGTGGACAAAGACTCGTTGATTTTACAAAAGTGGGAAACTATGAACTTATTATTGGGCTTGGCGGGGGAAGTACACTAGATTTAGCAAAACTAGCAGCTATCCTTGCAACTCACGATGGCAGTGTTGCTGATTATTTAAATTTAACGGGAACAAAGTCGATTGAAAATGTTGGACTACCGAAAATTTTAATGCCAACTACATCAGGAACAGGTTCAGAAGTGACGAATATTTCTGTCTTATCACTTAAGTCAACGAAGGATGTCGTAACGGATGATCGCTTAATGCCGAATGTTGCTATCGTTGATCCTGAATTGACCGTATCTCTCCCAGCAAACATTACTGCAGCGACTGGCGTTGATGCCCTTACACATGCAGTTGAGGCCTTCTTATCTGTTCATGCAAGCCCTACGACGGATGGATTAGCACTCGAAGCGGCACGTCTCATCGATCAATCCCTTCGCCTTGCTGTCGAAGAGGGGGATAACCGAGAGGCTCGAACGAAGATGAGTATGGGCAGCTATATGGCTGGTCTCGCCTTTTTCAATGCCGGAGTCGCTGGAGTGCATGCACTTGCTTATCCTCTCGGCGGTCAGTTCCATATTCCTCATGGGGAATCGAATGCTGTACTCTTACCTTATGTCATGGCGTATATTCGCTCTAGCTGTGAAGAAAAAATGGCAACCTTATACGAGACGCTGACAGGGGAGATGTCCTATAGCAAGGAGACCGCGTCACAGCTCTTTGTGAAACGAATGGAACAACTCGTGCATGAAGTCGGTATTCCTGCAACACTTCCGGGATTCTCCATACCAGAAACGGCCCTTGAAGCTCTAACAGACGATGCAGTAAAACAAACACGCTTATTGGCGAGAAGTCCGAAGCGATTGTTACGCGCTGATATTTATGCAATCTATGAAGCAGCATACAGAGGCAAACTACCGAATGGGTAATGTAATGCCTTATGCTTAAAATTTTCAAAGAAAACAACAATACTAAATAACAAACGTATACAAAACACTAGTAAATGGATAAATAGATAGGAGAGACGATCGTTGCTAGAAACAGTCATCGTACCACGCGTCAGTGAAACAGATGGCGCTGGTCATATAAATAACACAACCATTCCTGTTTGGTTTGAAGCTGGCCGGAACAAAATCTTTGAAATGTTTACACCTGACTTTTCTTTTGAAAATTGGCGGTGCATCATTTTACATACGACTGTTGACTTCGTCAGTCAGCTTTTTTATGGACAAGATGTTGTCGTCAAAACGTGGGTTGAAAAGATTGGCACGACAAGCTTTGTCTTATATGAAGAGATTCATCAAAATGGGACGCTTTGTGTGAAAGGAAATGCGGTGTACGTTAATTTTAATTTACAGACACAATCGAAAGAATCAATTCCAGATCACATTCGCAAACAACTAGAAGAACATCTATTGCCCTAAGGTCATTCGGTTTAACGAGCTATCTGAAAAGGAAGGTTAACGGTAAGGAGGAAACGACTTCGTGGTCTGGGACGTTTTAAACATCATCGGAACGATTGCTTTTGCGATTAGTGGTGCGATGGTTGGCATGGAAGAAGATTATGATTTGCTTGGTGTGTATATCCTCGGCTTTGCCACAGCATTTGGAGGCGGCATAACGAGAAACTTGTTAATTGATTTACCATTGGATCTTATATGGCAACAAGGAATCTTATTTTATATTGCCGCAATTGTCATTGCCATCGTTTTTTTCTTACCGACCGATTGGTTTCATCGTTGGCAGAGCAGTTTCGTTTTTTTTGACGCGATTGGGTTAGCTGCGTTTGCAATCCAAGGCGCAATGTATGCAAAAGACATGGGTCATCCTATTATTGCAGTCGTATTAGGTGCCGCCTTAACAGGGGTCGGTGGCGGCGTCATTCGAGACTTGCTTGCCCAACGCCAACCCCTTATCTTTAGAAAAGATCTGTATGCTGTTTGGGCGATGCTCGGTGGTTTTATCGTCGGAATTGGACTCGCTGAACGTGAATACGTTTTGTATAGTCTCGTGCCCTTTATTGTACTTTTGCGGATGCTTGCCTATTATTACGGATGGCGTCTGCCACGTCGGATTCGTGACGATAATCGAGAGCCCTCCTCTTAATGAGAGAAGGCTCTTTGTTTTAATTTTCTCAATGCAGCTTTCCGCCATGACTTTACCGCTTCTTCGCTTACAGCATACTTCTCGGCAATTTCTTTAATCGTTTTTTCATTTCCGATCGCTTCAATTACCCACCTACGCTGCCTTTCTGTTAGTGGTGTTAAATAACTTTTAAATAAATCCATCTCTAAAAATGGTTCCGAATAGACGTAGTCATTTGCCTTGACTTTCTCATCAAAACTACAATTGTGTCTATTTTCGAATGCGCTTTCTTTTTTTAAATGTTCGAGCATTCGTCCTCTCACAGTCACATACGCATAAGCAGAAAATTTCCCCCTTCGTTCATCATACTTTTCAAATGCTTCCCACAAGGCGATGAGCCCAATTTGATAATAATCATCGTAGTTTTTATAAATGTTTAATGTTTTGATTTGATTTTTGATCATTTTTTCATAATTTTGAAACACGTCAAGAAACGATTTGCTCGTCATGAAACTTTCCCTTTTGAAAAGCCGGCCTTTCGTGTATTCCGCGGTAAATCAACAATAAACAATTTTCATTGATTTTTCTTAACGTAAAAAGGCGCAAACACTGGAAATACATCCTGATTTATCTAGAATCTACTAAGTGATAATTGAAAAATCATACTAAATAGACTGATATTTCAAAATAATAGAACTAGCGTTCTTAAATTGTGCTATAATCTAAATATAAAATGATAGAAAGGAGAAATGATGCGTAGTGAATGAGCTTCAAGAATATGAGGTAAACGTTGGAACGATGGCGTTATTGCCTTACTTTGACAAATACGCCAATTTGTACACGATCGTTATCGAAGAACGAGAACATTTTACGGTTCCGCGTTCCCCATGGAAGGTTATTGACGACAGTTGCAAGTATTTTGGTTCAAGCTATGTAGGTCGATTAAATGGAGTCAAGGAAGTGATGGGCATTTCGAAAAAAGCTCCAATTGCTGTAAGTGTAGAGTTAGCCATTTTTTTCTTTCCTCATGAATCTCCGAGCAATCATTCTTGTGTTTGGCTTTCTCATTCACACATTAAAAAGGTAAAACGCCGTGAAAAAAAGAACACACAAATTTATTTTACAAATGGAAAGTCGATTGATGTAAAAGCATCGGAAAATTCCATTCTTTCAAACCTCTTCCGAACAGCACAATACCGCCATCTTTTACAAAAACGACACAAAACAAAAAAACAATCATACACATACGCTCTTAACGAAGAAGCGGTCAGTATTGTTCACGATCCTAGCACTCAATCGTACGTTATCAATCACCCAGCACGTAAGTCGAGAACTTAAAAGCTGGAACTGTCATGACTTAGGTTGCTCTAACGGAATGGACATGATTATCTTAAATAATGAAGTGAAAGAGAAATCATGTTACAGTAGTAGAATTACTAGAGAATGCTTGACCCCGTTGGAGGCAACCTACATGACAGCAACTAGACAAGAGGTCCATTCTTTTTGGCGCATGAGCAGTGCTATGTTTTTAGGTGGATTTGCAATTTTTTTACTTTTATATACGACACAACCGTTGTTCCCGATATTTTCTAAGGAATTTAATGTTTCACCTGCATTTGCGAGCTTATCGTTATCAGTGACAACAGGAACACTCGCAATTGTTATGCTCCTAACAGCAGGAGTTTCTGAGCGATTAGGAAAAAAACAAATGATGTCGTTGTCATTAATGTTATCCGCTCTTTTAACAGTCATAGCCGTACTTAGCCCAACCTTTTTAACGCTACTTTTCTTTCGTTTATTACTCGGAGTGTCAATTGCAGGCTTACCAGCCATCGCGATGGCGTATATCGTTGAGGAGTTCCCTTCCCGAAATGTTGGACTTGGGATGGGTCTTTACCTTGCTGGGAATACAGTTGGAGG
>DKGN01000158.1:2252-3007 GCA_002453275.1 Caryophanales bacterium UBA6769 | reverse complement strand
GGTGGTATTTGGCACGGTGCCGGTTGGACGTTTGTTATTTGGGGAGCGCTTCACGGCTTATATAATGTAATTAACCATTCGTATCGTGACCTCAAAAAACGATTTCTCTTAAAATTCAACAAAGCAGAGGTAGCAGCAACGCAAGCACCAGAGCTTAAAAAACGGTCCTTACTCTATGCAGTTTTCACAAATGTACCCGCCCGTATACTTACATTTCTTGCGGTCGTCCTTGGTTGGGTCTTCTTTAGAGCCAATTCCATGGGTGATGCTTGGAAAGTTTTACAAGGTATGATAGGAATAAATGGAGCACCCTTTGGTAGGCTTGAATACTTTCCACATGGTGGCGTTGAGCTAATGGTCTTGCTTGGTTTATGGTTTTGGGTCACCTTTGCGCCAAATACAATTCAACTTTCAAAACGATTAAAACCAAATTGGAAATGGGCATTGCTTATCTCACTTCTTTTAACAAGCGCTATTTTATTTATTAATCGGAAAGCTGAATTTCTCTATTTTCAATTTTGACTGTTTTAACTTTGGAGGTGCTAGACGTGTCTTGGGAAAAAATGCTTACCATGATTATTGTGACTTCACTTTTGTTCACTAGTGGTATTATGGCAATTAATTATGTAGTGAACCCTTTGGGAAAGTATGATTCAAACACATTTCCAGCACTCGTATGGACGGGTCGGACAGATAAGGCTACCATTTTAAAAGAAGCCGATACAGATCCTGATTTGCTCGTTCTCGGTTCAAGC
>DKGN01000158.1:0-2011 GCA_002453275.1 Caryophanales bacterium UBA6769 | reverse complement strand
GTTCAATGAAAATAAATCCTAATTTTATTAATAAAAAAACTGGAATGCATGCCTTTAATGCAGGTGTTAACTCAGCACAAGCGGAGGATTACTATACGATGCTTCGCTACAGCCTAGAAACATTACAAGAAAAACCTAAATACGTCATCCTTGGTATCGACGTAGAAGCTTTTCATAATAAGGCTCCAATTGATGATCGCTTGCTTTTTAACCGTTCACTAGCAAAATACTTACAGAAAGAAGATCGAATCTCGACTACCGATCGTCTCGTCTCTCTTCTTTCCTATGAAGAAACGGCAAGTGCTTTCACTAGTCTCTATTATGCTATAAGCGATTATCCGGACCCTTCCACGTATTATGATGAAGACGGTTTTCTTCATTACGCAAATAAAAAAGGAAAAATAACAGAAAGCAACTATAGTTCAAAAATTGAGGACTATATTGAAAGATACCGCGAACGCTTTACCAGATATACTCACCTTGGTAAGAAGCGAAAAGATTATTTCCAAAAGTTCCTTGATTTAGCCGAACGCGAAAACATCGAAGTCATTGCTTTTATTACGACACTTCATGACGATCTCATTCAAGATTTACAAAAAACGCGAAACTATACAATGTTAAAAAAAGAACTTATCACTTTTTTGAACGACATGGAACAATCGTATACCCTTTTTTCTTATGAAGATTTTGATCAAGTGGAAAAGTATAACGGTTCATTAACTGCATTTTACGACGGTGCTCACATCAATGAAAAAAATGCAAACCGAATAACAGAGCAGTTATTACAAAAAAATAAGTTAGCAAAAAATAAGCACACTGCTCTTCACCAGAAATAATCTAGGAGGCTTATAAACTAAGAGAGCCTCCTAACTGTTTGAGCTTTGCCTTTAATCTACCAAAGCCTTTCTAGCGCTTCACTTTTCAATACATTCGTATCGATGTTGCACACTTCGCCTTCTATGCCATATTGCCAAATAGAGACATTTACAGAGTCGGGTGTCTCTCGGTTAAATGAAGGCGCGTTTTCTTTTATTGTCACTTTTTTTTGTGGATAACTACTCCAAATCATAACATCATCTGCCACTTTTTTATTACTAGAAGCTGCCTCCTGAAATGCTTCACTAATTGCATTTCCTTCTTTAAATAAACCGTAAATACCCGGTTTATATTGCGACGAATGAACACCATCTGTCCAGCCTTGAATAAAGGCTGAATCGACTGGATACTCTGGTTCGATATTTGCAAATAAAGAGACCCCTTTCTTTACTTCAAAAGCGGTAGCAATTTCAATAGCTTGTTCAGCTTCACTTTGTCCATTTTTATAACCTGTTGCATCAGTGAAAAGATTGTAAATTGGAATAATTGAAATATCTCTCTCATGCAAAAAGGCAATCTCGGATTTATCCAGTCCACGTGATACTCCTTCCTTTGTTCCAATGTATCTTCCCCATGCCTTTGGTTTTCCATATTGTTCGATAACGCACTCATAAAAGTCTTCAGTTGTGTAATCGGCCGAATCAACACCCCAGATAATTTGTTCACTATCTTCTTTTCCGCTGTTTACGGTCGCATGATTAGATTGCTGATTTATATGCCAGAAAATGAATGAGAAAACAACTACCGAAAAGAATACGATGCACCAAAAAAGAATATGCTGCTGAGAGTTGTTCAATCCACTTCACTCCTTATTCGAAAATGAAGTAATATAATATTCTGTTCAGAATAAGAAGTGTGGACACTATTATAAGAAATCGTTTAATCTTGCAAATATAGTAAAATACATTAAAAACAGCACCTCATTGGATAGGGGCCGCCCCGAAATGAAAAGTTTTGACTATATATACAGCAAAGGGGTGAATGCAAACATGGTATTTGAAGGGTATAGAATTTCTTCTCCATATGGCTGGAGAAGAAATCCTTTTGGATCTAATCAAAAGTTTCACGCTGGAATTGACCTCGTAAAGTCTCATAAAGCACCGATTTATGCCTTTACGGGGGGGACTGTATTATA
>DKGN01000184.1 GCA_002453275.1 Caryophanales bacterium UBA6769 | reverse complement strand
TATGCCTGTTAAAATTGAAGAAAGCAGTGACGCTTTTCTTTTTTCATTTTCAATTTCACCCCATGCTCAAACGTGGGACGACATTCAAAAGTTAAATCAAAATGATAAGTTGCGTTTATTACTTAACATTTCACGATTTAAAAAGACTTTGGATACGAGAATCACCTTTTTCTTACACCCGAATAACATCGTGTTTGACGATAACCTAGTACCTAAAATAGTGTATCGAGGGATCCGTAATCTTCTCCCTCCATTCGAATTAGATGTAGATGCCTTTTTTATCCAATATAAATGTCTAGTAGTCGCGCTTTTCTCAAAGAACTACTCATTTGATGAACTCTATTCTGGTTCCATTCAGCATGTAAAGGATACTGAATTCGAAAGTAAGATAGCTAACTGTGAATCCCTGCAAGAGCTTGAAGAGATTTTGGAAGAAAGCTATCGAAAAGAACAAGCTGAAGTAGAAAAAAGTATGGTATTTGTTCCGAAGAAACGCTTTCGTTTTTTCAAACGAATGGCGATATCTACACTGATAGTATCTGTCTTACTTGCGATTCCATTAGTTTATTTTAGCTTTGTAAAAGCGCCTTATGAAGAGAAATTGCTTGAAGCACATCGTGACTTTCTCGCGGCTGACTATGGAAAAGTAATTACCGATCTGCACGGAATTGATGCAAAGAAACTTCCTGACCCAGCGAAATACGTCCTTGCTTACTCATATGTTAAAACGGAAAAATTATCTGAAGATCAAAAAACAGCAATTATGAATAATATTAGCTTAAAAAGCGATCGCAATTATTTATTATATTGGATTTATAACGGACGTGGTGACTTTGAAGAATCGATGGATTTGGCAAAATACATCGATGATCCGCAGCTCATAATATACAGTCTGATTAAACAAACAGAACAAGCAAAAAATGATCCGAATTTAAGTGGATCAGAACGAGAAGAGCATGTTCGCTCATTGCAGGAAGAATTAAGTGAATACCAGGCAGAATATGGACTTGATGCAGACGAAGATGGCATGCCGGGTCTTGAGACAGCCCCAGCCCCAGCCAATGCCAAGGAGGATACATCTGAAGAAGTAGAAGTGAAGGAAGAAGAACAGAAGGAAAAAAAGGGGAAAAATGATAAGGAAGAAGCAGAGAAATAAAAAATCGTAATGAACTGCTAAGAGAGGAAGAGAAGGACATGGCGCAACAAATACTGTTGTTGAGCTATAAGGATGAATTGCATAAATGCCAATTGACGCGAAATGAAGCAAGGGAGATTACCGTCGGCAACGACTTATCCCAGACGATTACCTTTAATTCATTAGAGCGCCCTTTCGAGATTCAGTGGGATGGTTTTGTGTGCACTTTAGCTGAAATCGATAAAACCATCCAACCGAATGAACGATTGAAACTAAAGGTTGCAGACGACAACATGTATCTATTTCTTATTGCTCAAAAAGATTGGGCTGTTTATGATACGACGCCGAAACATAGCCTAACTTTTGGAAAAAGTGAATATGATGACATCGTTATTGAAGACGCGACAGTCGATTTTGTTTTATTTAGGGATGAATGCGGGGAACCTTTCAAACTGGAAGTTTTCTCAGGGGAACTTTTCCATAATTATAGTTTGCAAACGGATAGCGCCACGCTAGAGGCTGGCGATGAGCTTTTCGTAGATGGAGTCATCATAAAAATTGGCATCGATGAAATTCACCTTCTTACGGGAGATACACTTGTCTCTACGACATTGCCTTTACTTAGCGGAACGGTAGATTCATTGCCAGAGGAGTATCCAGACTATCACCGTTCTCCAAGAATTATTCATCGCGTACCTGAAGATAAATTAACGATTGCAAAGCCGTCTAGTAAACCGGCAAAACCGAGTGAACAACTAGGACGCCTGATTGTACCTCCGCTCGTTATGATTGCAGCGATGGTTATTGTATCGTTTTTTCGAGCGAGTGGAATTTATATTCTCGTTATGCTTGCGATGACAGTGACGACAGTCATTTATTCTACAATCACTTACGTGAAAAATGTGAAACAATACCGAATTGATACGAAAGAAAGAGACGAAAAATACCGAAAATATATAAAAGATAAAACAGAAGAATTGTATCGCAAACGCGAGGAACAGCGCTATGCATTGGAATTCCACTACCCAACAATCGTAGAGTTGCGTCATATGGCAAAAAAGGTTCATCCAAGAATCTATGAAAAGACGATGTTTCACCATGACTTCTTAACATATCGTGTTGGATTTGGAAAAGAAGATATAAGCTTCTCAATTCAATTTAACGATGAAGAGTTTTCTTTAGATAAAGACGAGCTCGTTGTAGAAGCGCGAAAATTACGTAATTCTTATATAGACATTGATAATGTTCCAATCGTAACAACCCTTGCTGACGGTCCTGTTGGATACATTGGGCAACGAAACATCGTATTAGAACAGTTGCAGTTGTTCATTAGTCAATTAGCATTTTTTCATAGTTACCATGATTTGCAATTTATTACGATTTTTCCTGAGGAAGAAAAAGCACAGTGGGATTGGATGCGTTGGCTCCCACACGCAAGTTTAAAAGGAATTAATGTACGTGGTTTTGTGTACCATGAACGTTCACGTGATCAGGTCCTTAATTCTTTTTATCAAATTTTAAAAGATAGAAAGCTCCAACTAGATGAACAAGCGAATAAAAGCGAAAAGCTTTATTTTTCTCCGCATTTCGTTGTTCTTATTACAGATGAAAAGATGATCCTCGATCATGTCGTCATGGAATTTTTTAATGAAGACCCATCAGAGTTGGGTGTGTCACTAGTTTTTGTTCAGGATGTCATGCAGTCATTACCAGAGCACGTTCAAACGGTTGTTGACATTCGAGATGCGAAACACGGAACGATTTTGCTCGAAAAAGGCGAACTCGTTAATCGAAACTTTACACTTGATCATTTTCCGGACGGGTTTAATAAAGAAGACTTATCTCGTTCACTCGCCCCATTAAATCATCTACAAAACTTGAAAAACTCGATACCTGAAAGTGTGACTTTTTTAGAAATGTATGGTGTGGAGAAAGTAGAAGAATTAGCCATTGCTGAACGTTGGCCGCAAAACGATACGTACAAAAGCTTAGCAGTCCCACTTGGTTTACGCGGGAAGGACGATATTGTCAATCTGAATTTACACGAGAAAGCGCATGGTCCTCATGGGTTAATTGCTGGAACAACAGGCTCAGGAAAGTCAGAAATTATTCAATCTTATATTATTTCACTTGCTGTCAATTTCCACCCTTATGAAGTTGCGTTTTTACTCATTGACTATAAAGGTGGCGGCATGGCGAACTTATTTAAAAATTTACCACACTTACTCGGAACGATAACGAACTTAGACGGCGCTCAATCGATGCGTGCACTCGCGTCGATTAAAGCAGAACTACAAAAAAGGCAGCGTCTCTTCGGTGAATACGACGTTAATCATATTAATCAATACCAAAAGTTATATAAGCAAGGCAAAGCTGAAGAGCCAATGCCACATCTGTTCTTAATTTCTGATGAATTTGCGGAATTGAAATCGGAGCAACCAGATTTTATGCAAGAGCTCGTTTCGACTGCCCGAATTGGTCGTTCCCTTGGCATTCACCTCATATTAGCGACACAAAAACCAAGTGGTGTTGTGGATGATCAAATCTGGTCAAACTCAAAGTTTAAACTTGCCCTTAAAGTCCAAGATGCAAGTGACTCAAATGAGATTTTAAAAACACCTGATGCTGCAGAAATTACCCTGCCAGGTCGCGCTTATTTACAAGTTGGCAACAATGAAATTTATGAATTGTTTCAAAGTGCCTGGAGTGGTGCTGATTACGTTGTTGATAAAGAAAATGAAGTTGTCGTTGATACGACAATTTATGCCATTAATGATTTGGGACAGTATGACATTTTAAGTGAAGACTTAAGTGGTTTAGAAAAACAAGAAGAAATTGAGAAAGTCCCGTCAGAGCTTGATGCAGTTATTGACTATATTCATGATTATGTCGAAGAACAGAACATTTCTTCCCTACCAAGACCATGGTTACCACCATTGGAAGAACGCATTTATATCCAAGAACTCAAGCAACAAGATCAGGAATTATGGCAAACAGAACACGAAGCACTCGAACCACTTATTGGTTATGCGGATTTGCCAGAGCTTCAAGCACAGAAACCGTTGCATGTTAATTTAACGAATGATGGTCATCTCGTCGTCTTTTCGAGCCCAGGTTATGGAAAGTCAACATTTTTACAAACTGTTGTCATGGACCTAGCTCGCTCACACACACCTGAAAGTGTGCACATGTATTTGCTCGATTTTGGAACAAATGGGTTACTCCCACTTAAAGACTTGCCGCATGTGGCAGATACAATCTTAGTCGACGACCAGGAGAAAATCGAAAAGCTCATTCGACGCTTAGACGATGAAATAAAAGCTCGAAAGAAAAAACTTAGTGAATATGGTGTCGCAAACATTGACATGTACACAAAAGCAAGCGGTGAACGTGTCCCTAGCCTCATCATATTAATTGATAACTATGACTCCGTACGTGAAGCAGACTATGTTGAAGAGTTTGAACTGTTAATCACTCAAATTGCTCGAGAAGGTGGCGGTATTGGGCTGCATCTTGTCATTAGCGCTGGGCGTCAAAATGCATTGCGTTTACCGCTTCTTTCCAATATTAAAACACAACTTTCGCTTTTCATGATCGATCCGATGGAAGTGCGAGCCATTATTGGAAGGTCAGAAATCGACATTGAGGAAATTCCGGGACGCGGTCTGATCAAACTAGAGCAACCGACCTTGTTCCAAGCAGCTTTACCCGTTCATGGTGATGATACGCTTGCGATAATTGAAAACATTCAGCGTGAAGCAAAAGTTATGTCGGAAACGTGGACTGGTGAACGACCATTACCGATTCCGATGGTACCAGAAACACTCGTATTTGAAGAATTTAAGGAATGGAAGAGCACGCAGAATATTTACGAAAATAGAGGCATTAGCTTAGGAGTTGATACGGTTGATGTCATGCCAGTGCCACTCCACGTTGAAAGAGAATCACCATTCGTAATAACAGGTGATGATTATTCAGGTCTTACGGGTTCACTTGAAGTTGTCATCGACTCGTACATTCATTTAGGCATTGACGTCGTCGTCATTGACAATGATCAATATACTTTTTCAGAATACCGAAATGAAGAATGTGTGTACGGGGAAGGAAAAGACTATTTTATTAAACTAATTGAGCGAGTGAAAGAATGGTTTGAAAAAAGAAGAGATGCTGTTAATGAACTACGGAGACAGAATGCACCACAAGAAGACATTCAAGCATTATATAAAGACATGAATCTCGTCACAATCATTTTAACGGACTACGCAATGATTCGAGATAAATTAGACACAACATTAGAGGATGAAGTCATGTCCCTATTTGAACAGTCACGAGAATACAACATTAGCTTCATCATTGGTTCACAACTATCGGGACTTGAAGGCTATGATCCGATGACGAAGTATTTACGCGAATCAGGATCTGCTCTCCTATTTACAGAGTTAAAAAATCAAAATGTGTACCATGTTTCCAACCGTCTCACCTTCGAAAAGAACTTGGAGACCGGAGAAGCGTACTACATTCATAACAATCGACAAGTGAAAGTGAAGACTGCTATAAAAGGGAGGCCTTCGTATGCAGGTGTTTGAAGTAGCGAATTCAATTGCATGTATTAACAACGTATCCCTTCGTGGAAATGTATATATATCGCTTAACATCGGAGTCGGGCTTGCATCACGAAGAATTCATGCTGACACTGAAGAAAAATTTGTCGGTGCAGCTACCGCGAATGTTTATTTTAACTATGTGAGGACAAGATTAAAAAAGAAGTATGACCTTGATGTGGACTGTGCAGTGTCAATGAATACAACAAGTCTCTATTGGAGGTCAAAGAAAGAACATTACTCGACTGACATCCAACATGTTATTAATGAAATTTTTAATGACTCTATTGATGAAACAGCCTTCATGCAAGAAAAAAAAGCGTCAATTGAACGATTCAAAATCCATTATAAAAATCTGGAATTTCGTGGGCGCATAAAAATGATGGAGTTTACCCATAAAAATAAAGACTTCCAATTTGAATATTTGTCTCAAGATTTGCTTGATGCAAATGTGGCAGACGTAAGGACGATGCAAAAATATTTATTTTACTCCAAAAATTTATTTTTGTTCTTACATGGAGAAGCAGATAAAGAAGTAGTTAAACAGATTTCTATTCCGAAAATAAATCCAGTTGACGTCAAGTTTTTGTTTAGCCTAGAAAACTTTCATTTTTTACAAGATGAAGCATTTATTAAAAAGAGTAAAGGTGACTACCAATGTGGAGCGTTGAAATTTGAACGGCTACCAACATTAGAAAACCTTTCAAAAGAATACGCCGTACTTACGCTAATCGGCGAAATTATGTTTAAAGGTTATTTCGTAATAGAAGTTGATCATATGGATGCGAGCATCCTATATTACGAAACACCATTACAAAAGTACAAATATGACATTGATGAAGCAATTAATCGAGATACGGTAGCTAAGGCAAAACAGAGATACACAAAAAGGTTTGACAGGTTTTTAGGTGAATCGCCCAAAGCCTTCACCGAGCTAGCCGGGAGACTCCATTTTGATAAAATCAACATTTATCAGTGGTTTGAGTATGTCAAACAGTTGACTGCTAAAGAGATAACAGACTTTTTGACAATGCGGAATTACAAAATACGCGAGGGGTATTTAGATTACTATAAGGGGGAACGTGAACATGGCATCATCTAATGAGATTCTCTTAAATCCCGAAGGCTATGATGCAGAGATTGAACACTTCAGTAGTTGTGTGACAGAGGTCTCAGCGATCGAATCTAAAGAAGTATTAAATGCTAAGAAAAAATCGATATTAGACTCAATGAACTTGATGATGTCTATCATGGACTCATTTACAAAAAGCATGGAAGCTTACGTTGCTTTATCACGAAAAGATGTCACCGAAATGAAGGCAATGAAAGAAAAATGGGTTAATAAGGATGTACAAATCGCTCACGACATCGAAAGGACGTGAACGAGATGCCAAGACTAGTGAATGATGAAATAAATGAACTTGTTGATAAACTAAGTCATTATCAAGATAATCTTTCGACGGCAGTGTATGAACAGTTCAAAGCATCGCTCATTTTAGCAAAAACTAATAATTTACGTGGCAAAACGGGCGATTCTTTTAAACAATACATGGATGTTGTTCATATTCAGTTGGCAGAAAAGATTATTAACATCGTTCATGAATTACACGAAGCAGCAAAAAAAATGCAAACGAATTTTTTAAACTATGAAAATAGTGAAGCAGGAATCGTTGGCTCTGGCACACTCGAAAACGTCTATCAGATGGTTCATGGAAAAAACCAAACCTTTGAACAATTGGATGCGACATCAAGCCAATTGTTAAATCGGGCAGCTGAATTTATTAGTACGACAAAGCTACCGAGTGAATCCGTATCATCCGCCTATGCGACTGTTTTAAATAATTTAGAAACAACTAGAGAAGGCTTAGATAAAACTGACGAGAACGCCAAACAAGACTTGCAAGCGATGAAGGAGCGGGTCGAGCAACTATTCCACCAAATTCATGATTTAAGCGATAATTTTCGTGATAAAAATGGTATCGACTACAGTAAGGTTGACGCGATTGAGCAAAAGGATTGGTACACTGTAGAATCACCTAATGGAGCTTTTGCCCAAATGCTTGAAGACGATCCCTTTATCCACAACACTGGGCATATAGCTGCTGCAGAAGGGCAATGGGTAACAGGCATTGATGGTGACATATATTTTGCGGCAACAGGATATGTAGCTGGGGCTCAAGGTCATTATACGCGAGACGGTTATCATATTGATACCGCTGGTGAATTTGCAGCTTTAAAGGGCTCCGCAGAAGGTCAATTTACGGAATATGCCACGGGAAGTGTAGAAGGGGAACTGTTAGCAGGGGAAGGTAGTTTCACCTTCGGTTCTGATGGAATCGAGGCAGAAGGAAATGTTGCTGTCGCAAAGGCAGAAGGGACAGCAATGATTGGAACAGAAACATTTAATGGATACGTTACAGGCAAAGCAGAGGCCTTAACCGCAGAAGGTCAATTCACGGTTAAAATTCCGGAAGATGAAGATGGGGACCTGAAATTTGCTTTAGGTGGTGAAGCAACGGGCGCAGCAGCTAAGGTTGAAGCAGGGCTGACCTTATTTGGTGTCGAAGATGCTGGTGGTTCCATAGAGATTGATGGAGACAAATCAAGCAAATCATTGTTAGGGATTGATGCAACTGCAAGCGCTGGTTTTCAAGCATCAGCAGGTGTGGAGTTCTCAAGTGAAACGGTTTTCTCTAACGATTACTTTAACGTACGGTCAAATGACATCTCTGTTGATTTATCACTTGTCATTGGTTTGAAGGTTGATTTGCAAATTCCATCCATACAAATAAAGTGGCCGTGGTAACTTTTGAAGGTAGGTGAATGTCATGCACGAGCGAATTACTCTTCAACAAGAGTACAGCACTAAGCAAAGCCAATTACAAACATACAATGACGAAGTTGCTTTGTTAAATAGCAAAATCGAAAAAATCGAACAACTAAAGGCTGAATTAGTCGAACATAAGGCCGAATTGAATGAGCTAAGAAAAGAGCTAAAGACATTCTCAAAAGAAAGCTACGAATATTGGCAAGGGGATCGCCTGAATAAGTATAAACGTCTGTTGAAAGACGATTTAGTCAACGGCAACTTAAAAACGTATATTCAAAAAGTAGATCAAAATTTAGATGAATTAAACAACGAACTGATGCGTCTACAAAACGAAGTGTATAGTACCGAAGGTCTCATAGGAAATATTAAATCTGCATTGAATTGGATATCGACAAAGATAGAAAACTTAGTGAACTAATATCACTTAAAGGTGTGAAAAACTTGGAGAAAATAAAAATAGTTCCGGCAAAAGCTCACGAAAGCCAAATGAATGATCCAGAAATTAAACGGGAAATGAACGATATTCAAGAGTTTTTTAACACACGTTCATTTCCATTTAAAAAAGGAACGATCAACTATGTACTGCTGAAAGGGACATACTCTCATATAGAACGTGTCATGACCATCGTAGGTGTCTTTGTTAATACGACAGGAAAAACAATTTGTGGACTAAAAACAAATTTAGAATTTAAAGCTAATGAACAACGAGGAGCTCAATTTGGAGAAATTTTATTAGAGCTTCCACAATCTTTTCTTGGTGAAATTAAAGAGAACGAAGGCTTTATTTTGCATATTAAAGTACCTGTTCAAGGGTTAGACGCTTCGAAAAAAACTTATGATGCTCCGGAACTCTCTGGCGCATTAAACAATGTCGAAATCGCATTTCCTGCATAGTAGGTGAGTACAATGCACGAGGAACAACAACTTTGGCAATTGCTTAAAACATATCCAAGACGAACATTTTGGCTCTGCTCACTTCTTCTTCTTTTTTTTGCATTGATGGTCATGACAATCGTGACAGTTGGACCAATCGCATTCCAAACGAGAGAGGAAGCAGAAGCATTTTTTCATAAAAGCTTAATTATAGGTTTTTCCATTTTGGGGGTTATCTATCTTTTTAATTGGATGTTGTGCTTACGTTTTTTCATGAAAGTAAAAAGATTAACTATAACAAAAATAACAGATCCAAGCTTAGAACGTTTGTTAAACGTATATCTCAATAGTTGCATTTTATATATGATTCCGATTACTTTCTTAAAATCGTTACGTGGGTTCGGATTTACAAACCGATTCGCGAACAATAAATTAAAAAAACAACGCAATCAAGATAAAACAGATCAGCGTTTTTATAGATATGTAGTGTATAACGAATCCAAACGTGGATTATCTATGTTCTTTCAAGTGACAAAAACAAAGTGATGGGAGAGGGAAAATTGAAAAAGTATATCGTTTTCACGATGATGGCACTAGTGTTAGGGTTAGCAGCATGTAATGACTCTAAACCACCTGAGGAGCAAAACCAAAACACAAATGGAGAAGAGGAAAAAAACAGAGGAGAAACTAATCAAGAGAAAGAAAAAGATTCATTAAATTTACAAGTATTAAAAGCGGATGAAGAAGCCGGTGCTACAATTGACAACCATAACATTTATCAAGAGTTAAATAAGCTCGTTTCGGAAAATCCTGAGGTTGGAGA
>DKGN01000189.1:1714-3316 GCA_002453275.1 Caryophanales bacterium UBA6769 | reverse complement strand
CAAAAAAAACAAGTTAAAGTAAAATTGAAACAAGGGGAATGTCTCCGGGTTTATAAAAGTGCTACCTATTCAAGAAAGTTCAATCAAAAAGAGGTGATCCTGTCGCTCGGGATAACGATTCCGACCGCTGTTAAAAGTGTACAGGTTGGAGATCGTATGTTTATCGATGATGGAAAAATTTTTGCAAAAGTGGTTCATGTTACTGATGAATTTTTTGATGCTCAAATAGTGCTGACGAAAAAAAGCACAGAATCTGTTATGCTTGGTAAAGGATTGAATCTTCCTGATTCGTCTGTTTACACTCATGTTTCTGCGATTACGGAAGCGGATATCGAAACGTTATCATTAATTGCTCCAATCGCTGATTTAATCGGAATCTCGTTCGTTCATAATCCAGCAGATATTCAAGCTTTGCGATTACATTTAGGTCAATTAACAGATAGGAAAATAGGTGTTATTGCCAAAATTGAAACAAAATCGGCCGCATTAGCTTTGGCAAATATTCTATTGGAAGGGCTTAAGCAAGATTTATTTGGTGTGATGATTGCGCGTGGAGATTTAGTTGTTGAGAGCGGATTTGAACAGTTTGCAAACGTACAGGAAGAAATTTTAAACCTTTGTCAGGCAGCACACCTCCCCGTCATATGGGCTACGGGAATATTGGAGCAATTAAATAAAACAGGCATGCCTGTTAGATCGGAATTAACAGATGCTTACATGGGGTTACGAGCAGACTGTGTAATGTTAAACAAAGGTCCACATATTGTAAGTTCAGTGAAGTTTCTCCGCCAACTGCATGAATTGAATGAATAAAAAAATATATTTGCAAGGGACGGGTACAAAAAAATAGTAGCACAAGCTCTTATTTGGTTTGTGCTACTACAAAATATTTTTGTTTTTAAGTCGTTTTTAAAGTATGAAAAGTACGTTGTAATGTAGAGGCGACTTGGTCTAGTGCTCGTTTGCCTTGTTCGATTGCGCCTGGCATCCAGCAAAAGCCATGAATCATTGAATCATACCGAGTCATCTCAACATCTACACCTGCCGATTTTAAACGTTCAGCGTAAGCTTCTCCTTCATCCCGCAACGGGTCAAATCCAGCTGTGATGATTAATGCAGGCGGGAGACCGATAAGAGTATCAGCTAAAAGTGGCGATGCATATGGATGTTGACCATCCTGTTCATCCCGAAGATAATGGCTCCAAAACCACTTCATCGTTGCTTTTGTTAAAAAGTAACCATCAGCATTTTCTTCGTAAGAATTCGTGTCAAAAGAATGATGTGTTACAGGATAAAGCAAGATTTGTTGACCAATTGCTGGTCCGCCTTTGTCCCTTGCCATTATTGAAACGACCGTAGCGAGGTTCCCACCGGCACTGTCACCACCAACTGCGATTTGATTTGGATCGACTTGAATGGAAGCGGCATGGTCAGCAACCCATTTTGCAGCGGCATATGCATCTTCAACTGCCGCTGGAAACTTATGCTCTGGTGCAAGTCTATAATCGACAGAGACGACAACACAGTTCGCTCGATTCGCTATCCGACGACACGGGACATCAACCGTTTCTAAGTCACCGATTACCCAACCACCACCATGAT
>DKGN01000189.1:0-1491 GCA_002453275.1 Caryophanales bacterium UBA6769 | reverse complement strand
ATTACCCAACCACCACCATGATAATAGACGAGAGCGGGGAAAGGCCCATCTCCAGCTGGTGTATAAATTCTGATTGGTATGTTTCCGCTAGGCCCATCAATTATTCTGTTTTCAACCTTTTCAACTTTTTCAGGTGGTCCTGCCAAGGGACTAAAATTGGTCCAGACTCTAGCTTCTTCAGGTGGAAGAGTTTCCATAGGTGGGACGCCTAAGGCCTTTAATTGTTCTAGAACAAACTGTGCTTGTCGGTCAAGGCTTTTACCTTGAGTTACCGGTTTATCTGCTTGTTTATTAATTACAACTTTTTTAGAATTTGCCAAAATGGTAAATCCTTCATAGCCTTTTGCTGCCACTTCATCACAAATCTGGCGGTAAGAACCGACCCCTCCTGCGAACGCAAGAAATTCGCGTGGTTTTCCTTCGATATTCGCTCCCATATACCATGAATCCGTTTTCGATAACAGTGTCATATCTGCGATAGCTTGACACTGTTGACTCCATAACTCTTCGGCTTCCGTGTCTGCCTCAATTGTTTCTGCACGATGCTCTTGGAGATAGGCTAGACAATCGATAATCCAGTCGACATGCTGTTCGATTGAAACGATCACATTGCTAAGAAAAGAAGGACTTTGAGGACCTGTTATCATAAACATGTTTGGAAACCCCGCTGTTGCGATACCTAAATAGGCTTTTGTCCCTTCTGCCCACTTTTCCTGTAATGTTAACCCGTCTTTCCCTTGGATGTTTAACTTAAATAAAGGACCTGTTAAGGCATCGAACCCAGTTGCAAAAACTAACATGTCTAGTTCATATTCGGTATCTGACGTTTTCACTCCCGTACGTGTAATCTTCTCAATTGGTGTGGAACGTAAATCAACGAGGGATACATTTTCACGGTTATACGTTTCAAAATAGTTCGTATTAAGGATTGGCCGCTTCATGCCGTAATAATGATCAGGCAAAAGTTTTTTTGCTACTTCGGGATCTTTGACAGTTTTTGTTATTTTGGAGCGAACAAATTTAGCAACAGTCTCATTCGCTTCAGGGGTAATTGCGATGTCGTTATACGTATATAAAAGCGAAAACAGTCCACCCTCTTGCCATCCATCTTCGAACACTTGCTGTTGCTCGTCAGGAGAGTCTTGTACGGTCGAGCGACCACGGGAAGCAGAAGGGATACCGTGCATTGATGCATACATTTTTTGTCTAATTTCGCTAAAGTTTTCTTTAGTTTTTTGAATCGTTTCGGAATCAAGCGGTTTGTTATGCGCTGGGTTGCTATATTGTGGTGTACGTTGGAAGACGGTAAGATGCCCAGCCTGTTCAGCAATAACAGGAATCGCTTGAACTCCGCTTGAACCTGTGCCAACTACACCGACACGCTTCCCTTTGAAATCTACCTTTTCATGTGGCCATTCACCTGTATGGTAAAGTTCGCCTTGGAAACGATCGACGCCTTTAATATCTGGAATGTTCGAAGCAGACAGAACC
>DKGN01000003.1:4278-6154 GCA_002453275.1 Caryophanales bacterium UBA6769 | reverse complement strand
TTGTTACAGATGAGCTAGGGGTTCACTATTTCAGACCAAACATGCCGAATACGGATGAATTGTTTATTGATGCATTGGCAACTGTAATTGAGAAACGATTAGCAAAGAGAGTGTGAGTTCGAATGACTGCGACTAGAAAAAAGGTTGCTATTGTTGGCGGAGGCATTACAGGTCTTGCAGCTGCTTTTTACTTACACAGAGACGAAAATGATACAGTTGATTTTACGCTGTTCGAACAGAGCACAAGACTAGGCGGTAAAATACAAACGGTCTATCATGATGGCTTCGTTGTCGAAAGAGGACCCGATTCATTTGTTGCTCGCAAGCGAAGCGCTTCAAAATTAGTAACCGATATTGGGCTCGAAACAGAGCTTGTTCGAAATCATGCTGGACAGGCATATGTCTTAAATAATGATCGTCTCTATCCTATTCCAGGTGGATCAATTATGGGTATACCGACAGAAGTTACTCCCTTTGTTAAAACGAATTTATTTTCACTGTTGGGAAAAGTGAGAGCAGCGTATGATCTCATTTTACCGAGACGAAGCAGGGAGAACGAGGATCAATCATTAGGGCACTTTTTCCGGAGGCGACTCGGCAATGAGGTCGTAGAAAATTTAATTGAACCGCTCCTTTCCGGAATTTACTCTAGCGACATTGATCGTCTAAGTTTAATGGCAACTTTTCCGCAATTTTACGAGGTCGAACGAGAGCATCGTAGTTTAATGCTGGGGATGAAAAAAACAACACCTTCTCCACAAAAACGCTCAAAGGATGAAAAAAAACCGAGTGCATTTTTAACATTAAGCAATGGCCTTGAGTCACTTGTTAAAAAAATTGAAGAATTTCTTCCACCTGAATCGATACAGAAAAACCGAGGTGTTGAGAAAATAATAAAACATAAGGACCGCTATGATGTGTATGTAGCGAACGGTGAAAAGCAGACATTTGATGCGGTTATTATTACTTCACCACATGCAGTAATAAAACAAATATTACGTCATTATACAATTAGTGACATGTTAAAGAATTATTCCTCGACATCGGTAGCGAACGTCGCAATGGCATTCGATGTAGATAAGGTAAAGCTCTCTCAAGACGGAACAGGTTTTGTCGTTTCAAGGAATGCAAACTACACAATTACGGCTTGTACGTGGACACATCATAAATGGCCACATACTACCCCTGAGGGAAAAGTGTTGCTTCGCGCGTACGTTGGACGCCCAGGTCAATCGGAGATCGTTGAAGCTTCAGATGAAGATATCATCGACGTCGTGTTACAAGACTTAAACAAAGTAATGTTTATTGAAGGTAGACCTGATTTCCACGTCGTGACAAGATGGCGAGAAGCGATGCCACAATATACGGTTGGTCATAAATTTCGAATAGAAGCATTGAAGTCACAAGTGCAAGCGGAGCTTCCGGGAGTATTTTTGGCAGGCTCTTCGTTTGAAGGTGTCGGAATTCCAGATTGTATTGATCAAGGAATAGAAGCATTAAATCAAACACTCACTTTTTTAAACATTAAAAAGGCTTAGGGGAACGCTCCCGAAGCCTTTTCTCATTCATTGCTCAAGGAAATTAAATACATAACTCCATATCTCAGAGTTAGCAAGATCATCCTTCGTTGCCTCAATTCCTCCACCTAAATAAATGGTGCGTCCTTTAATCGCAATGACCATCGCTTGAATAATCGGATTGCTATCATTTTTTTGATAAACATCACCAATTTTTGGAGAATAGATTTCAGATGAATCTGAAGGTTCCGGTTCCGATTTTTCTTGCTCATTAGGAGAGGAATCCGGATCTTGAAGCTCAATTTTATTTGCCCCTTCTTCTAAGCCAGGTACCATGACCCAATATTCATTATGCTTGA
>DKGN01000003.1:0-4228 GCA_002453275.1 Caryophanales bacterium UBA6769 | reverse complement strand
CCCAATATTCATTATGCTTGATCCCATTTGATTTATTGCTTATGACTCCATTTAACTCAATCGATGACACCATTTCAATTGCATGAAGGTGGTGATGATCGATCGAGTCGGGTCTAGGATTGATGACGAGAATGTAATCTCCAACTTTTGCTCTTACATTTTTATTAAGCGTATACCGTCTATGATTACAAACAAAACTGTCTAAATGCTTCGGTTTATATAAATCAATTTCTTTTGCAGTTGTCAGTTGTTGCTTAAAGTCTTCTAATCGAATAAGGTGAACCGAACGTTTGAAAAACGGTTTCACACCATAGACTTTATGCAACTGATTGTTATAATAAACAAATTGACCTTTTCTTACATTTAATAAATTCATGAGTCATCCCACCTTAATTCGAATCCATTCAACGACAACAGCATTGTTTGTTATTTTGACACTTCTTCCTTCGCTGTTTTGTAAAATGAAATTGCCATACAAATGATTATGAAAGAAAAAGGAAGAGCCGCAACGATAAGCATATTTTGAAAGCCGTCAATTCCACCGGAATACATGACAATCGCGGCTATGACCGAAAGGGTCAAACCCCAAATGATTTTCACGATATTAGAAGGGTTTAATTCACCACCTGTAGTGAACATTCCTAAGACGAAAGTTGCTGAATCTGCAGACGTAATGAAAAAGATGGCAATCAAGAAAATTGTCACAATAGATAATATCGTTCCAAGGGGATAATGTTCGAACATTCCAAACGTAACCGTTTCTGTCGCTAGATCAGAAAGTTTTGCAATCCCGTGTTGCTCTATATTGATGGCTGATACACCAAATACAGCGAAAAAAATAAATGTCACAATTGTAGGTGCCAACAACACGCCAGCTATAAACTGTCTTATTGTTCTACCTTTCGATACCCGGGCAATAAACATACCGACAAAAGGAGCCCAAGAAATCCACCAAGCCCAATAAAAAATTGTCCAATCGTTGAGCCACTGTCGCCGCTCTGCATGAACTGGCTTTAAATCAAAGCTCATTTGAATAAAGTTTCCGAAATAATTACCGATTGTAGTCGTAAACATATTTAAAATATACGTGGATGGACCGATTATAAATAACGTAAAGACAAGAGCAGCAGCAAGCCACATGTTAGTAGAGCTTAAGTATTTAATTCCTTTACCTAGACCAGACCAGGCAGATAAAATGAACAATGCTGTTGCACTCGCCAAAATGATCAGTTGAAACCAAAACGCTTGTGGTGCGTTAAAGAGAAAGGTGAGTCCACTATTAATCTGTGCTGATCCGAAACCAAGTGTTGATGCAACTCCGACAATTGTTGCAAAGACTGCAAGGGTATCCACTATTTTGCCAACAGTTCCACGCATCATTTTTTTGCCAAATAATGGTTCAAGGGTGGCGCTTATTAAGCCTGGAGCTTCTTTATGAAACTTAAAATAGGCGAGGATTAACGCAACGATTCCATACAATCCCCAGCCATGAAACCCCCAATGAAACGAAGTATATTGGAAGGCTTCTATAATCGCTTCGTCTGATCCCGGCTCCGCGTTGGGTGCACTAATAAAAGCATGAGAAATCGTTTCCGCTGTTGTAAAAAACATCAGACCTATTCCCATTCCTGCGCTAAATAGCATAGCAAACCAAGCAGGCAAGCTAAACTCGGGCTCATCATTCTCTTTCCCTAACTTGATTTGGCCAAAACGAGAGAACATTAAAAAGACAGAAAACATAATCATGGCTACAATGACAAACATGTAAAACCAGCCGAAGTGATTATAAATAAAGACGGTTGCTAATGCTGTGATTTGATTTAAATGTTCGGGGAAAAAAGAACCCCACAGTACGATCGCGATACAAACAATGATGGCGTACCAGAAAACCTTTGTTATATTCAATAAATGCCCCCCCTCCTCTCTTTTCTAGGATGAGCCATTTTATTCAGCATCATTCGCGTTTTTTGTAAATGAATGAAGGTTTTGTATGGTATGATTTAGACAAAAGAGAGGAATAAGTGTTGCAAAAGGGGTGCATATAATGACGAAAATTCATTCAATCCAAGG
Source organism: Caryophanales bacterium UBA6769 (assembly GCA_002453275.1). Lineage (GTDB taxonomy): Bacteria > Bacillota > Bacilli > Bacillales > UBA6769 > Pueribacillus. The sequence continues at coordinate 2,158 of DKGN01000003.1, read as the reverse complement.
GGAACTCAAGGCTACACAATTAGGTTGTACACTCGTTCACGAGCATTTACGAATTCGGTCTGAATCCGTATCGTTTCAATTTCCTCATCTTTATAACGAGGAAGAAGAATTACAAAAAGCGATAGAGCAAGTAAAAGCTGCTAAACGATGGGGAGTCAAGACGATTTGTGATCCGAGTGTGATGGAACTTGGTCGTGATATTCGCTTTATGGAAAAAGTCGCTGATGAGACAGGCATGCAAATTATTGCGGCAACTGGCATTTATTCGTATCATTACATAGCAACGCACTTTCAAAATCGTGATGTTGATTATCTAGCTCGTTTGTTCGTGCACGATATAGAAGTTGGGATTCAACAAACGTCGATCAAAGCTGGATTTTTAAAATGCGCAACAGATGCACAAGGGATGACGCGAGATGTCGAAAAAGTTATTCGGGCAGTTGCGAGGGCGCATAAGCAAACAGGAGTCCCCATTATGACGCATTCAAACCCTGCAAACGGTTCAGGTCTCATGCAACTTGAAATTTTTGAAGATGAAGGAGTTCATCCAAGCAACGTACTTATTGGCCATTGCGGCGATACTGATGATATTGATTACATTCTTCGCGTCCTTGAGCGTGGGGCTTATATTGGTATGGATCGATATGGCATCACAAAAACGCTTGATACTGAGCGAAGAAACAAAACAATTATTGAATTAGCAAATAAAGGATACGCTGATCGGATGTTCTTATCACAAGATTATTGCTGTACGATCGATTGGTATAATGCACAGACTGTGAAAAAGTTAAACCCAGATTGGTCAATGACTTATATTTTTGAAAGCGTTATCCCGCAACTGAAAGATGAAGGAGTTACTGAACAGCAAATTGAACAAATGATGGTGAATAACGTTCAAAATTGGTTTAGAGGAGAGTAATGTAAGCATGGAACCAAAGCTTTTCACCCCTTATACAATTAAAAATTTGACACTAAAAAATCGAGTCGTCATGTCTCCGATGTGCATGTATTCTTGTACGAATCAGGATGGGAAAGTAATGGATTGGCATCGTATCCATTACCCAACACGAGCAGTTGGGCAAGTAGGGCTTATTATAGTGGAGGCAACTGCTGTCAGCCCTGAAGGCAGAATATCAGACTATGATCTTGGTATTTGGAGTGATGACCATATTGATGGTTTGAGAGAACTAGTTCATCTCGTTAAAGAGCAGGACTCCCATATCGGAATCCAAATTGCGCACGCTGGGCGTAAAGCGGAAATCGATGAAGATATCCTCGCTCCTTCTGCCATTCCTTTTCAAGATTCAATGAGAACACCGAAAGAAGCGACGATTGAAGATATTGAACGTACAGTCTCAGCCTTCGGACAAGCCGCTCGGCGTGCAAAAGAAGCGGGCTTTGATGTTATTGAAATTCATGCTGCACACGGTTATTTAATAAACGAATTTTTGTCGCCACTAACAAATAAGCGCACAGATGAATATGGTGGGAGCGAAGAAAATCGTTACCGATTTTTACATGAAGTTATTGAAGCCGTTAAGAAAGAGTGGGACGGTCCTCTATTTATTCGAATTTCAGCGACTGATTATCATGAGGAAGGAAATACACCGAATACGTACGTGCAATATGCAAAAAAGATGAAAGCACAGGGCGTAGATTTAATTGATTGTAGCTCTGGTGCTGTCGTACCGAGACGTATCAATGTCTTTCCAGGTTATCAAGTCCCATTCGCCGATCAGGTTCGGAACGAAGCTAATATTGCGACAGGAGCTGTTGGACTTATTACTACGGGTGGTCAAGCAGAGGAAATTATGCAAAACGAGCGGGCCGATTTAATTTTTCTTGGACGAGAGTTACTCCGTAATCCATATTGGACTCTTTCAGCCGCTAGAGAATTAAATTACAACATAAAAGCACCAGTTCAATATGAACGGGGTTGGAGAGTCACAAAATTCCTAAAGAAATAACACGTCACTTCACAATGACGTGTTATTTCCACTTTTGAACAGTCTGTATAAACTGTTCGGTGATTGAAGCTGTAAAACCGCTTCGGCAGAATACTTCGCTTTCCATGGGCACGGCCTCAGCTTCGAAGTATAGGACGTACAAGTGCAGGTGTTGCGAAAGGACGTCGCGTACTTAACCTGCCTTCAGAAGC
>DKGN01000023.1 GCA_002453275.1 Caryophanales bacterium UBA6769 | reverse complement strand
TTATTTCAAGGGCTGTTGTTTTTCGATGGGCATTTGGATTATGTTCATTATCAAATTGCATTGGTATGAAGCTTTTCGGAATGTTATTTGCTAACTCTTGAGCCTTTTTAATTGCACCAGGCATTTTTTCAGAGCCAGGTGTGAGCACAACTTCGGCTCCATATGCTTTTAATAAATTAATTCTTTCTTGTGTCATCGTGTCAGGCATGACGATAATTGCTTTATACCCTTTAGCAGCAGCATTCATAGCAATTCCAATGCCAGTGTTGCCTGATGTTGGTTCAATGATTGTAGCGCCACGTTGTAAGACACCTTCTCGTTCGGCTGCAACAATCATTTCATAGGCAGCTCGGTCTTTTACGCTTCTGCTCGGATTAAAAAATTCTAATTTTAAATAGATGGACGCTCCTTCTGAACTTGGGAGTTGATTAAGTTTTACAAGCGGAGTTTTGCCAATTAAATCAGCAATGTTTGTTACAATTGTCATTTTATTCACTTCCTTACTTAATATGAAACTGAACACGTACAATTATAACAAAACAAATAAAACAAATCTATAAAGTAGGAATTGAAAAATAAATTCTCCTTTATTACGCGCGATCTGTTAGAATAGTAAACAATCAATCTAGATATTAACATCGCTGAAAGGAACAACTCAATGTTTTTTAAAAATCTAGTTTTCTCAATTGTTCAAATTGGAATTTTATATTTATTTTATCTTTTCGGTGCTTTTGTTCAAGATTTGTTTCAGTTATTTATACCTGGAAGTATTATCGGAATGCTTCTTTTTTTTATTGTTTTAATGGTGTGTAAGCCGTTCGAGCGATTTGTTTCAATAGGAACAGGTATTATACTGAAGCATTTGCCGATCTTTTTTATTCCAGCAACAGTTGGAGTTATGGTGTATTTTGATTTATTTAAAGGAAAGGGAATTTGGTTAATTGTCATCACAATCGTTAGCACGCTTATCGTTTTAATAGGTTCAGCATTTACGACACGTCTCGTTCGAATTGTAAAGGAGAGGAAAAGAAAATGAAATTTTTTGGGTTAATTTTGACGCTGATTATTTATTTAATTGCCCGGCAATTTTACATTCGTTTTCCATATCCTTTTTTTGTACCAGTGTTAACCTCAACTATTGTGATTGTGTCAGTATTACTTATAACTAATATTCCGTATGAGCAATACATGTCAGATGTGAAGATTATAACTGAACTATTAGGGGCTGCGATTGTGGCGTTAGGTTACCCATTATATAAGCAATGGCATGTCATAAAAAAGTATTTCATTCCGATTATGTCTGGAGTAATTGTCGGGACGTGGCTCGGAATAGAAAGCGGTCGCCTACTTTCAAAAGCTTTCGAGATAGAAGATTTATTAATGTATTCGTTACTTCCAAAATCAGTAACGACTCCAGTTGCGATGGAGATATCTCATGAGATTGGTGGTATTCCGTCACTGGCGGCAGTTTTCGTTATGGTTGCAGGGATTAGTTGTGTTGTTATTGGACCATTTTTACTAAAGTGGCTACGAATTGACCATCCGCTTGAAATCGGAATTGGCTACGGTAGTGCTGCCCATGTGCTTGGCACATCAAAATCATTAGAATTCGGAGATGAAGCAGCAGCTGTGAGCTCGGTCTCAATGACGATGTGCGCAATTATTGCATCTTTTTTGGCCCCAATCATTATAACGTTGTTTAGTTAAGCGACATTACAATAAAAAGTGAAGGTGGCTTTTTGTGGCTCAATTAGTGAAATTACAAGATTATGTTTCCCGTTATGAACAAGATTTGACGAAATATATTAATCAATTTGTACGGTTAAAACAGCAGAGATGGATAAAGATTAAAGAAGAAAAACAGATTGATGAAGCACCGGAGGATACGAGAAAAATAGTGAAGCGTAATTTTTTTGATGACATGTTTTCTTATCAACTGCGTTGGGCAAGCTCAACTGCTTTTGAAAAGTCAAAGTTGTCGTCTCATTACGAAAGCGATTTCCTGTTAAAGCTTTTTCTACAACAGCTTCCTGATAACTATTTATTGTTATACGATCCAGTGTTTCAAATTGAAAATGCTCCAATCGAACTGGAAGCGATATTAGTGACGCCAGTTCAAATCATCTGTCTCTCCTTTTTAAAAGGGGAGCAGAATGATATTTATCAAGCTAGTGGAGAACGCTTTTGGAAATTATGGAGAAATAATAAGCAGTTAAAAGTGGTGAACCCACTAATCTCTTTGCAACGCTCGGAAAATGTCATCCAACGATTATTGAAAGACAGACGCTTACCAATGAAAAAAGTCATCGTTGCTCATGACGGTTACGTTGATTATTTTCAAGGTTCCGCAAGTGTCCAATGTCATGATAAACGTTCTTTTCAAAGCTGGTTAAATCAATTGATTGCTGAACCATCACCGATAAAATCTGCGCAAATCCGAATTGTTCATGAATTGTTACAGCAAACGAGAACAGAATACTATGAGCGAAGGGACCGGGAAATTGACCCAAATTCGACAATTTCCCAGGAAATAAAACAAGAATTTTAACATTCCGAAAACGTAATGCTTCTTAGCTGCATACTATGAGGTTTATTTAAGTCGCTTTTATTAACAGTATAAACAGGGATAGTAGCAGTCCACTCATGTTTAAATGGGGAAGGAGAAAACGCGACTGTTCCTGAATCGACCCACCGGCAGTCTACGGTGATTGACTCACCCTTTGCTGATATCGCCTTTATTCCGTTTTTAAACCAGGGGTGTTCGTCTTTTTTATCTACGCCTGGTTTATTTAAACAAACATAAAGGGAGAAATTATCCCACATTTTCAATTCTTGAAGCGCAAGCTGTATATCCTCTTTTGGGAACAGTGCTTGAAGTTTATGTTGTCGCTCTTTTTCTAATTTAAGAAATCGCAATGTTTCTTTTGGTCCTTCTGAATTAAAGAAAGCAGTATAATGGAGCGATGTTAACAAGGCTATATATTCGTCAATCTTTTCAATTGTATCAATTCCATCTTTATAAAGTTTTAATTTTTTGTCCATTGGGTAGTCGACGAAATGAACAGGTTTTCCTGTAAATGTGTCGTCACTCTCTTTCCAACTCGCATCATGCAAAGCGACAGTCATTACCGTTCGATAATCCGTTTTCTTAAAAGGAGAGTTGCTAGCGTACGTAGCCATCTCACCTGCTAGGAGAGCGTGGTCATGTTGCTTAATATATTCATAACGGTCGTCATATTCAATTACAATCATATTACTGACATCCTTTCATAGTAGAATTCTTCATCTAAAGCGACAAAAAGGTGGAGGATGACGCTTTGAAAACATTCTACTCATGGTAAGCTCGTTAATGCAACTGCTGTGAATCTATAAGTTTATTTCAATCTGTCGATTCGCGAGCTAATATTCGTCATGTAATACATTGATGCTAGAATGCTAGAAAAGGATTCCAGGCACATGTTGTGAAACGATTTTCGCAAATGCTTTCACTTGTTTAGACTAAAAGTTAATATTTCTATGAAGCTCTTTGAACGATGGTGAACAAAAAGTTCACATTTTTACCTAAAAATATTCTGAACGATCTGTTCAATTTATGTTATGATAGACACAGTATGCTCTTTTAAGAACTTAATACTCGCATGGATAAGGAGGAAGAACGTTGAAAAAGAAATTTCTAGCCATTATATCAATGATTTTACTCATATCAAGTATGGCTTCGGTTGTATCTGCCGCTGAAGCTCCAGGAGAAATGCACAAAGCGATTACAGCAATGAAGAAAGAAGAACATAGTAATTTAAAAGCTGGCTCATTAAAGCTAGCAAACTTTCAAGAAATTGCTGTGAAGGAAGCGGATTTGGATACAGGCACAGTACAAATGGCTTTAGCAGAATATACAACGGTGAGAGACAGTATTTTTCCAAGTGTTCATCAGGAAATCGTCTTCTATGACCCTGAAAACGGAGAAGTTCTTCAAGAAGGTCAAGTTGGGGCAATTGAAGAAGTGAGAGCATTTAAAGAAGCCCAAGGAGACATTACAGCTGCGAAGCTACAAATGGGTCTTATTATTACACTTCTCATCGTAGTACCTATCGTATTCGTTTTATTAATTGTGCTTATTTGGGAGCCACGTCAATATTCAGTTACGAAATTTAAGAATGCAAATAGACTTTTTTATGGACAAAACGAAACATTTCAATAATTAGTGATAAGAAAAGTCCTTTCGATCTTACGATCGGGAGGGCTTTTTTCATTTTAGAAGCAATTTTTTAGAAAGCCCATTCAAAGCTTCCCTATGATACATTGAAAAGAGTCACTAATAGGAGCAGGGTGTGTAAACTCTTTTTCCAATTTAATAGATTGAAGTAAAATAAAGGAATTATTATCTAAATTGTGAGATAATAATGTAAATTAAAGATGAAGGGGGTTTTTACGTGAATACAGTTGTGAGTACACGGTATGGACAAGTGGAAGGGGAACAAATTGAAAATTTAATTGTGTGGAAAGGTATCCCATACGCCAAGCCACCAGTTGGAAATTTACGATTCCGTCCACCACAACAGCCTGATGAATGGGATGGAGTTCGTGAGGCTACAGCATTTGGCCCAACAGCAATGCAACCGGACAGTGATATGATGAAGTTTTTAGGTGATTCTCCAGGAGGGTCAAGTGAAGATTGCCTGTACTTAAATATTTGGTCGCCAGGGGCTGACCGAAAGCGTCGTCCTGTCATGCTATGGATTCATGGTGGCGCTTTCATGTATGGTTCAGGTTCAAGTGAAACGTATGATGGTGCATCTTTTTCACAATTAGGGGATGTCGTTGTCGTTTCGATCAACTATCGATTAGGTATTTTTGGTTATTTACATTTAGATGAAATTGGCGGAGAAACATACAAGGGGTCAGGTAATTGTGGGCTACTTGATCAAGTTGCCGCATTAAAATGGGTTCGTGATAATATTGAAGCGTTTGGTGGGGATCCTGAAAATGTTACAGTATTTGGTGAGTCTGCTGGTGCGATGAGTATAGGGGCCTTACTTGCTATCCCCGAAGCAGAAGGACTATTTCATAAAGCAATTTTCCAAAGCGGAGCAGCGAATAATGTTTTACCTTCTCAAGTCGCAACAAATATAGCGGAGCGCTTTTTACAAAAATTAGATATTACTCAGGAAGAGTTTCATAAGCTACACGAATTACAGGCAGATGAAATATTACAAGCAGCTGAAAAAATTCCACCTATGAGTCTTGGGCCTGTTTTAGATGGAGAAATCGTTCCCATTCACCCGTTACAATCATTAGACAGTGGGGCAGCAAAAGGTGTGTTGTTCCTCATCGGAACAACAGAAGATGAATATCGTTTATTTACATTTTTAGATCCGACATGGCGACAATTAGATGATAAAGGGATCGAAGCTCGATTTGCAGCAACTTTCGGTAAGCGCTGGGAAAAAATAAACGAGCAATTACAGGGAAAGAGCCTGTCACAAGAATTATATGAGCAACTGATGACATGGGATGTTTTTACATATCCAGCGATCCGATTAAGTGAGAAACGAATCGAGCATGGAGAAAACGTATGGATGTATCGATTCGACTTTAAGAGTACTGCATTCGGTGGAGGACTTAAATCTTGTCATGCGTTGGAGCTCCCATTCGTATGGAATACGATTAGTAACCGAAGAGTGGCTAGCTTTACAGGGGACGCGCCGGAGCGTTTCGAAATTGCTGAACAAATGCACCTCGCGTGGATTGCGTTTGCGAAAAATGGAAATCCTTCTGTATCAATATTGCCAGATTGGCCAGAATACAATCTTGAGACACGTTCTACGATGATTTTCGATATTGAAAGTAAGATTAAGAACGATCCAAGTAAAGCAGAACGCTTATTTTGGGATAACGTGACAGCTTTGAAGGAATCGCACTAACCTTATGTCTTTTAAAAGCAAGTGCCACCCATGCTGTAAGTGGGTGGCACTGCTTATTTTAGTTCGAGAATTGCGCCGGTTTTTGTATCGACTGCAAAATCGTAGTGGTGAATACGGTTATTTTGATTAGAAGTGATTCCACCTCGGTACACGGTATAATTTAATAAGTCAGTCTCCATTGTTTCTGGAATCATTTGAATCCAGGAGCCTTCGATTGCCAACTTTTGCTTTAACTCTTTTTTAACATTATGTAATGCTTGCTCAGGTGAAATATCCCGCTTACTCCATTGATAAGCAATCGCTGCCCCCGTAACAATCCCTACTAAAGTGCCGACAAGAAATTTATTGTTCTTCATCGAGTCGATCCTCTCCTTTTCATCGTACTTCGTTAGATTGCAAAGTTAATGTACGCTCAAAACGTAAGTCATCTGTATTATACAGGACTTGATGATTATGAAACAACACTTGCGTAACCTGGAAGTTAGTCGTTAACTTCGTTAAGATAAGAATAACAAGATTATACGTAAAGAGGGGATTGTTATGAATAAAGAGACGTTAGCAATGTTTCGGACGTTAACTGAATTACGTGGAACGTCAGGCTTTGAGCAAAACGTACGAAAATATATGCGAGAAGAACTTGGGAAATATTCCGATGAACTTGTTCAGGATCGGCTTGGAAGTATATTTGGTGTAAAAAAAGGTAAAGGACCTCGTGTCATGGTTGCAGGGCATATGGATGAGGTCGGTTTTATGGTAACAAGCATTACAAAAGAAGGTATGATTCGCTTTCAAACATTAGGTGGTTGGTGGAGTCAAGTATTGCTGTCACAGCGAGTCGAGATTGAAACAAAAGATTCAGTCATACCAGGTGTGATCGCTTCTATTCCACCACACTTATTAAGTGAGCAACAACGAAAAAAACCGATGCAAATCCAAAATATGCTCATTGATATTGGTGCAGATGATCAGGCTGATGCCGAACGCCTTGGTATTCGTCCCGGACAACCGATTACACCAGTTTGTGAATTCACCCCAATGGCCAATGAAAAAAAGATTTTGGCAAAAGCTTGGGATAACCGTTATGGCTGTGGGTTAGCGATCGAGCTGATGAAAGAAGTGCAGGACGTTGAATTACCAAATCAATTATATGCCGGAGCGACCGTTCAAGAGGAAGTCGGCCTTCGCGGGGCACAGACAGCAGCAAATTTAATTGAACCAGATATCTTTTATGCCCTTGATGCCAGTCCAGCAAATGACATGTCGGGTGATAAACAAGCATTCGGAAAACTTGGTCAAGGTGCCTTGCTTCGTATTTATGACGGTTCGATGATTACTCACCGGGGCTTAAGGAATTTCATTTTAGACACTGCTGAGTCAAATAAGATTCCTTACCAATATTTTGTCTCACCTGGTGGCACGGATGCAGGGCGTGTTCATCTGTCAGGAAAAGGTGTCCCGTCTGCGGTGATCGGTATTTGTTCACGGTATATTCACACATCTGCCTCAATCGTCCATATTGAAGATTATGCAGCGGCTAAAGAATTGCTTATCAAACTAGTGAAAGAAACGAATCAGTCGACTGTCGAGACGATTCGACTTAACAGTTAACATGATTGTCGCCATTGGTTCAAAGAATCCCACAAAAGTACGTGCACTTCAGCATGTTGTACGCGAAATGGATTTCAAAGTAGTAGCTAAAAGCGTAACATCGTCAGTATCTTCACAACCTCTCTCAGATTTAGAGACGATGCAAGGCGCAATCAATCGTGCACAAGAAGTGTTGAAGGTCACAACTTGTCACATTGGAATCGGTCTTGAAGGCGGGATTACTGAAGTAGGAAACTTTGCATTTGTTTGCAATTGGGGAGCGCTCATTGACTCAAATGGTCTGAAGTGTGTTGCAAGTGGGGGCCTAGTCGAATTACCAGATGGCATACGTGAAGAAGTAAATGCTGGAAAAGAACTTAGTGAAGTGATGGAAAAATATACGCGTATGACTAATAATGATAAGACAGTAGGAGCAATTGGCATCTTGACGAACGGGCTAGTGACACGTCAAGAAGTGTATGAGCTTGTCGTTAAAAGCTTATTTGGGCAATATTTTAATCATGAATGAAAAAACCAGTTCTCAGTTTAGTGAGAGCTGGTTTTTATTTTACCAAGTTCTTTACAAGTGTAAAGTTACTACGCGGACTATTCGGCTTCAAAAATATATTGTAACGCTTGAACGGCTTGCTCAGGTGTATCACAAACAACGTTTGCTTTGTTTGTAAATTCCTTTAAAGGATGGACAAGCGATTCTGGACGAATAATAATGAGTGGCTTGTTTTTCGATAAAGCAGCTGAAGCGTCCATCGCGGTGTTCCATTGTTTATATTTTTCTCCGAAGCATGCAATGACAATGTCAGCCTTACCGAGAAGCACTTCTGTTCTTAAATTGTTAAAGTCGGATGCAGCATCATCAACTAAGATTTTATTTGGCTGTTCGCCGAGAATTTCTTCGCCTATTTGATCGGAGCGATCGTGGTTTTCCATCGGCCCGACGAATGTTACGGGTAAACGAAGGTCCTTTGTTCGATTACGGATTTCGTCTCTCCAATCATTGTCATGAATTTGACCGGCTAAATATACGACAACGTTCATTCTATCTTTCTCCTTCTATTTTATTAACTGTCAGAATAGGTTATCCTCACAAAATAAAGAAGCTAAGAACCTGCTACTTCATGCGAGCAAAGGAACCAGTTCGACAGTTGTCTTTATCTAAATCAGTATAAGACTGTTACTGGAAAAAAACAACGAATTCAAAAGTTGCAAAGAGAAAACTCTCAAATTACTATTTACATGTGTCTTTACACCATAGTATACTAGTATGTGAATTGAAAAAAATGAGGTGAAAAAATGAACAAATCAGAAGCAAGGTGGGCGGTTTTTTTAGTTATCTTAATGGTACTTGCTTATGTTGTTCCCTATACATTGTTAACAAATGTCGATGCGTGGTATGGGAGTTTCTTGTTTTGGTCAATATTTGGACTTGTCATTATCGTTGCTAACGTGTTTATAACAATAAAATGGAGTGATTAAGCTTGAGTGCATCAATGGTTTGGACAGGGGTAGCTATTTATGTTGTCGTTTCGCTCATTCTTGCATATTATTCAAGAACAGGAAAAGCGAAAGATATGACCGACTATTTTCTAGGTAATCGGAAAATGGGTGGATTCGTATCTGCATTAAGTTATAGCGCGACAACATTTAGTGCATTTATGTTAGTTGGTTTAGCTGGACTCACGTATGCAGGTGGAGTGGGCGCGTTAGGTTTTGAACTTATTTATTTTGCTGGAGTAAGTTTAATCGCCTTTTTTGGTCCCCGTTACTGGGTAGCTGGTAAAAAGTACGGTTATGTTACACCAACGGAAATGTTAGGTGATCGGTATAATAGTAAGGCGGTTGCTGTTGTTACGGCATTGGCGAGCTGTCTTTTTCTCATTCCGTACAGTGCTGTGCAATTAACTGGAGTTGGGTACTTACTTTCCAGTATGTCTAACAATGCAATCTCTTTTACTACAGGAGTGACGATAGCGACTGTGTTAGCAATTGTATTTACATTGATCGCTGGGATTCGCTCTGTTATGTGGACAGACGCTTTGCAAGCGTTAGTCATGATCGTTACAGCGACACTTGTCGTTCTAGTTGTCGTTAGCAAATTAGGTGGATTTGGAACCTTCTTTACTACGTTATCAAATGATCATCCTGGTTCATTAACGGTTCCAGGGAATGGATTTTTTAGTTTTCCTGCTTTTTTAAGCTTAACGTTACCGTGGATCTTTTTTAGTATTTCTAATCCACAAGTGAGCCAACGTCTCTATATGCCTGCATCGTTTAGTAGCTTACGAAGAATGTTGTTAGGTTTTCTTGTTTTTGGCTTTATTTATACGTTAGTTTCAATTTTGTGGGGGTATGCGGCTTTAATTAAATTTCCAGGACTAGAAAATGCCGACCTTGCCACACCAACATTGTTATCTTCAGATTTAGTTCCACCTGTTTTAGGATTAATCGTCATGCTTGGAATTATGGCGGCTGCAATTTCAACGATTGATTCAATCATTTTGACATTATCCTCGCTCGTTGCTCGCGACGTATATAGAAATGCAGCGAAAAAGCCAAGCGAAAACCGTCAGTTGTTCGTCGGGAAAATTGTTATTCCAATTATTGCAGTGTTGGCTTATTTATTTGCACAATTACAGCTTGATCTTATTGCAGTTCTTTCTGTATCTGCGTCAGCTGGCTTACTCGTCATTGTGCCTGCGTATTTCGGAGTGTTTTTTTGGAAGCGTGGAACGGCAACAGGTGTTATTACGAGCGTCATAATCAGTGGTTTACTTGTAGCTATTCTTGAAATGACAAAAATTAAACCATTTGGGTACGGCTCTGGGGTATGGGGATTTATTTTGTCCATCCTTCTTTTCATCGGAGTGAGCTTGATGACTACGCCCCCGAAAGAGAAGGCGACAGAGTTTATGAGCTTTATAAAAACTGAATTAGCAAAGCATCGGAAGAAAAAAGCTTCCCTTTAGGCTTTCAAACATTCATTTGTTACAAGCTTAAATCTAGTTGAACAGTATAAATTGCATCATGTTGACGCACGTCTCGATGAGAATAGGTGGAATTGTTGCTTTATTGATAGTAAAATAGGATCTAACCATTTACCTCCATTTCAAAAATGGAGGTATTTCTTTATATTATCGTGAGGTGGAAAAGCTTGAAACCAATCGAAGTGAAAAGAAAGATTGAAGAAAAACTTGCTCGACCAGATTGGCAGTTTAAATATAATCAAAAAGAAGATTCTTTACGGATCGAAGAAAAGCAATCAAAAAAAGGGATGACACTCTCCTTAAATGGCTTAATTACCAAGTGGGAACTTAAGAAGGAGACATCCTTTCAGGAATTAATTGAATATATTGAAGAGGCAATGAAAGCAATGCTTGGGGAACAAAAGCTATCTGGAAAAGAAGCCCATATTTTCCCTGTTATTCGCTCGACCTCTTTTCCTACTGAAACAAAGGCGGGCAAAAAACTTATTTATGATGAACATACAGCGGAAACAGCTGTTTTTTATGCTCTTGACCTAGGTAAATCATATCGATTAATTGATCAAATTTTACTTCAAGAAGAAGGCTGGGAAGAGCATGTTGTTAAAGAAGCTGCCCGATTTAATTTGCGATCATTACAAGAAGAAATGAAAGAGGACAAAGTAGCCGGTAATACGTTTTATTTTATAAATACGAATGACGGATATGATGCAAGTCGCATTTTAAATCAAGCCTTACTTGAATCGATGAAAAAGAAGGCAACGGGAACATTAGCAGTAGCCGTTCCTCATCAAGACGTCCTCATTTTTGCCGATATAAAAAATAACAGTGGTTACGATATTCTCGGACAAATGGCGATGTCATTCTTTGCGAACGGCAGGGTGCCGATTACAGCTTTACCCTTCATTTATGAAGAAGGCAGGCTGGAACCGATATTTATTTTAGCAAAAAATCGTCCACAATCAGATGAATAATAATAGGTTACGTTAAAGGGGGTGAAGGGATGGCACAATGGTGGAAACGTTGGTGGAACCGAATGTTTTCTAAGCAAGATGAAGAAACTCAAGATAAACATAGTCACATCCAACCTGGTCGGTTTCCGAGCACACAGCGTGAGAATGATGCAAAAATAATCCATCAGTATCCGAAAAATGGAAACTTCCGCTTCCCTCTTATTCCAGATGATGAGGTAACTGAATCAATCGAACGTAAAATCCCTACTCGAAGAAAACCGAGAGCGGAAGTCGAAAAGTTCACAGGTAGAGATTTTAAAGCTTCTGATGTTCCTTCTCCTGTTTACGGGTTTGGCGAGCGAACAATCAACGAAGTCGTCAACTCACGAGTTGAACAGACTGTTCTTGAACATGAAGATGAAAAGCATGATCTTGCTCAGGCTGAGGAAGGGGAAGGGAACGAAGTTCAGCAAGAAGAACAGATTGAAGAAGTTCATAGTCCTGAATTGGAACAAACACCACTTGAACATGAGCAAGCCCATTCCCCAACCACTCGGCAAGAAAAAATGGAAAGTGAGCAAACAGAAGAACAACCTAAGCAAGTCCAAGTGCGACCCAATTTAGTGGCATACCCAAGTGAACAGAAGAAGATTCGTATTCAACAAGAAACTGAAAAACCGAAAAGCGTTCTGATGTTCACGGCTGACCGAAATCGAAATTATTTTTATCCGAAACTTGACTTGCTTGATGCTCCTATCCAGAAGCAAGAAGATGACAGCTTGTGGTTAGAAGAACAAAAAAATCTTTTGAATGAAACGCTAACAAACTTTAACGTTAAAGCGACGGTGACGAAGGTTGTCAAGGGTCCAACGGTGACGCGGTTTGAAGTTCAACCACGACCGGGTGTGAAAGTGAGCAGAATAACAAACTTGTCTGATGATATTAAATTGAGTTTAGCTGCAAAAGAAATACGGATTGAGGCACCCATTCCTGGAAAAAATGCAATTGGGATTGAAGTGCCAAACCGTTCTAGTCAGCCCGTTGCCTTACGAGAAATCGTCGAAAGCGAACAGTTTCAAGCTGAAGCATCACCGCTTGCCGCTGCCTTAGGCGTTGATATCGCTGGGAAGCCAGTCGTGACTGATTTACAGAAAATGCCGCACGGATTAATTGCAGGGGCTACAGGATCAGGAAAAAGTGTTTGTATTAATGCGATTTTAATGAGTATTTTATATAAAGCAGATCCTGACGATGTGAAGCTGATGCTCATTGATCCGAAAGTCGTTGAACTCGCACCTTATAATGAGCTACCTCATCTCGTTACACCTGTCATTACCGACGTAAAAGAAGCGACACATGCATTAAAATGGGCAGTCGAAGAGATGGAAAAACGGTATAAACAGTTTGCAAGCACAAAAGTACGAGATATTGAACGTTACAATCAAAACAGTGTCGAAAAAATGCCGTATATCGTCATCATTATCGATGAATTAGCCGACTTAATGATGGTATCGCCACAGGAAGTTGAAGACGCGATTTGCCGGCTTGCCCAAAAGGCAAGGGCTTGTGGAATCCATCTTTTGGTTGCAACTCAGCGGCCTTCCGTTGATGTCATTACAGGCTTAATCAAGGCAAACATCCCGACAAGAATCGCATTTTCTGTTTCTTCTCAAGTCGATTCTCGAACGATACTCGATGCTGGGGGAGCAGAAAAGCTGCTCGGTAGGGGTGATATGCTATTTCTTGAAAATGGCGCATCGAAGCCTGTGCGTTTGCAAGGAAATTTTGTCTCCGATGATGAAATTGACCGGATTACCCAGTATATTAAAAGGCAACGGAAGCCAAATTACTTAATTGAAATGGAAGAATTATCACATTACTCAATTGAGGAATTTGAAGATGAATTATTTTTCGATGCATGCGAATTTACATTTGAGCAAGGTGCCGCATCGTCTTCAAGCTTGCAACGCCGCTTTCGGATTGGGTATAATCGTGCCGCTAGGTTAATAGATATGATGGAGGATAACGGCCTCGTTTCCCAAGCAAATGGAAGCAAACCGCGCAAGCTTTTAATGACAAAACAAGAATTTAAAGAAAAAATGGGAAATGAGATTTGAGAGATAGCCCTTGTCATCTCATTGCTCGTTTACTATGATATAAAAGAAAATACAAGGTACTTCAACCAGCATATATTTTAGTTCCGCTAAGATTTGCAGCAAGCTTCACAAAAACCGCGGTAAAATTGGATAAGGAGACCTTATAAGAAATGAAGGAAATTGAATTGAAGCTTAAAGGCAAAATCAAACGTCTAACAAATCAAACATTTAAATTTGATGAGCGTGTTGGGGAAGGCTGGTTTTCAGCTGTTTATTTTTTGAAAACGAGTGAAATTGCGAAACGATATCGTCCAAATGCTAAAGTAACGATGCAGTTTTTTCAAAAGACAGATAGTGCTGTTTTATGTGGGACAGACGAAGCGATCGCATTGATTCATACGTTTGCTAAAAAACCAGAGGAGCTTGAAATATTGTCACTAAGAGACGGTGATAAAATTTCAGCTTTTGAAACCGTTCTTTCGATTACAGGTCCATATCAAAATTTTGGTTATCTTGAAGGAATGATCGATGGCATTTTGGCGAGAAGAACGTCTGTTGCGTCCAATGTATACAATGTCGTGAAAGCAGCCTCTTATTCAGGTGTGCAAAAACCGGTTATTTTTATGGGTGACCGTGACGATCATTTTAGTCAGCAAGCAGGTGACGGCTATTCAGCTTATATTGGCGGCTCGACTGCGCAGGCAACTCATGCGATGAATGAATGGTGGGGCAAAGAAGGGATGGGCACAATGCCACATGCGCTTATCCAATTATTCCAAGGCGATGTCGTTGCTGCGACGAAAGCGTATGTAGAAATGTATCCTGAAGACGAAGTGATGACACTCGTTGACTATAATAATGATGTGATCAATGATTCATTGCGTGTTGCTAGGGAATTTAAAGAGAAGTTAAACGCTGTTCGGATTGATACGTCACGAACGATGGTTGATCAGTATTTTTGGCGCAATCCTGAAACGTTAGGTGATTTCGACCCACGAGGTGTTAATTCAAAATTGATTTTTGCACTTCGGGAAGCACTCGATAAAGAAGGATTCAACCATGTTAAAATTGTAGCGAGTGGTGGTTTTACCCAAGAGCGAATTTTAGAATTTGAACGCCAAAATGTCCCAGTAGATATGTATGGTGTTGGAAGTAGTCTTTTAAATATACATATTGGTTTTACTGGCGATAATGTTCTCTTAAATGATGAACCAGAAGCAAAAGCGGGAAGAAGATATCGCCCGAATCCAAGATTGGAAAAAGTGGACTATCAGCCCGAGTAATAGTCGGAGAAGCAATTTTTTGCTATAATGGTCCTCATTGATAATTAGGTTCGTACGTTAGCAATGTAACGTATTGAACCATATACTACCACATGGAGATTTCTACAGCGGAGAAAGGTAACATGATTGAGCGTGGAGGTTCATTATGACAACATTCCATTTTGTTGGAATAAAGGGTACAGGAATGAGCGCACTTGCGCAAATTCTACATGAGATGAATGAGGAAGTTCAAGGCTCTGACATTGAAAAATATTTTTTCACAGAGAAGGCACTTGAAGAGAGTAACATTCCGATTCTTCCTTTTGATAAAAATAATATTACTGATGGATTAACTGTGATAGCAGGTAATGCTTTTAAAGATGATCATATTGAAATTGTCGAGGCACGGAAAAAGAATCTTCCAGTTTACCGTTATCATGAATTTTTAGGGGAATTTTCGCGTAAATTTACGAGCATAGCTGTAACCGGTAGCCATGGTAAAACATCAACAACCGGCTTGCTTACGCATGTTCTAGAGCATGCGAAGCCCACGTCTTTTCTTATTGGAGATGGGACAGGACGGGGAAAAGTAGATAGCGAATACTTTGCGTTTGAAGCATGCGAATATCGTCGTCATTTTCTCGCGTACTATCCAGATTATGCGGTTATGACAAATATTGATTTTGATCATCCAGATTATTTTAAAAGTCTTGATGATGTATTTGACGCTTTTCAACAAATGGCAAAGCAAGTGAATAAAGCGATCATTGCCTATGGGGATGATCCGTGCTTGCAAAAAATTCAAGCGAATGTTCCTGTCGTGTTTTATGGGTTTGAAGAGGAAAATGATTTTCAAGCAGGGAACATAACGATTGAACCAGCAGGTACAAAATTTGACGTCTTTGTGAGAAATACTTTTTATGGGTCATTTCAAATCCCGCTACACGGTAAGCATAGTGTCGCAAATGCACTTGCAGTTATCGCTATTTGTCATTATGAAAATATACCGATTGAAACGATTCAAGAGCATTTAAAAGATTTCAAAGGTGTGAAACGTCGGTTTAATGAAAAGACATTCGGAGAGCAAATTTTGATTGATGATTATGCTCACCATCCAACAGAAGTCATCGTGACAATTGAAGCCGCGAGGCAAAAGTATCCAGATAAAGAAATTGTCGCTATTTTTCAACCACATACGTATACACGTACGAAAACATTTTTAAGTGAATTTGCAGAAAGTCTCGCGACAGCAGATACAGTATATCTAGTTGATATTTTCGGTTCTGCCAGAGAAGATGCAGGGATGTTAACGATCTATGATTTATGCAACAAAATACCGAATGCGTCTCTTATTCATGAAGAGACAATTATGAAGTTACGTGAACACGATACAGGTGTACTCGTGTTTATGGGTGCAGGCGATATTCAAAAATATCAAGCAGCGTATGAAAAAAGTACAGTGTAAAGCTCGACTGAGTGTCGAGCTTTTATCCATGTACTAAGATTTATCTAAATTAATTGGTCAGGGTTCAACCCTTGTAACGTTTCTGGGATAAAGAGCCCATCCTTACGAATTAATTTCCCGTCAAAATAAATTTCACCACCGCCATATTCTGGTCGCTGAATGTTAATGAGGTCCCAATGGATGGCAGAGTCATTTCCATTTGAAGCGGTTTCGTAGCATTGACCCGGGGTGAAATGGAAGCTACCGGCGATTTTTTCATCAAATAAAATATCTTGCATTGGTGTTGTAATATGAGGATTTAATCCTAAGGCAAACTCACCGATAAAGCGTGAACCATCATCCGTATCTAATATTTGGTTCAATCTATCTGTATGGTTTGCTTTTGCGTCGATGATTTTTCCGTTTTCAAATGTAAACTCAATGTTTTCAAATGTCATGCTTTGGTAAGGTGAAGGGGTGTTGAAAGAGATAACACCTTCAACAGAGTCTCTGACTGGTGCAGTATACACCTCGCCATCAGGAATGTTTAACCGCCCATCACATTTGACTGCAGGGATACCTTTTATTGAAAACCGTAAATCGGTTCCTGGTCCTTTTATTTCAACGAAATCGGTTTCATTCATAAGCGTAACGAGCGGATCCATTGCTTTACTCATATGACGGTAATCCAAGTTACAAACATCGAAATAAAAGTTTTCAAAGGCTTCTGTGCTCATATTCGCGAGCTGAGCCATTGACGGAGTCG
Organism: Caryophanales bacterium UBA6769; assembly: GCA_002453275.1. GTDB lineage: Bacteria > Bacillota > Bacilli > Bacillales > UBA6769 > Pueribacillus. Next base: position 5,718 of record DKGN01000023.1, on the reverse strand, counting down.
GATAACGGAGGACACACCATTTCGTTTTTGGAACACGGATGTCACGATGCACCTTATTTCCAACTGTTTTTTCAAAAAGTGCTATGTTTTCATGAGGAACATCAGAAAGCTCAGAAATGTTGTCGCCCGAACGTAAACCAATATAGGCATCCATCTGTTCCATCACACTCTTTTCAAATTGTGCTTGCATGTCTAATTGCTCGGCCCGACAGTCCATTAGCAAGGCCCGATTGACACGATAATCCTTTAATGAGACAAAGGGAAAGGCACCCCGTTCATATGCTTTTTCAACTAAAGCAAGGACAAGTTCTCTTTCAAAACCGAAATTTTCAATTAGGACTTTTTCCCCTTTTTGTAAATGTAACGAATATCCTATTAAATTTTCAGCTAATTCGTTAATACGGCTATCTCTCATGCGTTTAACCTCCTTAAATAATCGCATAGTTTTCATTATACTTGTTAAAAATAACAATGGAAAATATAATAGAGGCACTGTTACTTTTTTGTTGAATTTTCATTGTCTATCGAGTGCACATCAATTTGAATGCTTTTCTTTTAAAATTTAATGTTTATGAAGCTGAATTATGGGAATGAAATGCTAGTAAGGAGGTGTACATATAGATGACTTGGATACTATATATTAGTGCATTAATCGCTGCGATTGCTTTTGGAGTTTTAGTTATTTATCTCGTACAAACGTTAAAATCATTGCGAACAACTCTTGACAATGTAGCAACGACTGTTGATAGTCTTGAAAAACAATTAACAGGGATTACGAGAGAAACAGAAAGGTTGTTACATAATACGAATATATTGACAGAAGATATTCAACAAAAATCGATTGCACTGAATACAGTTTTCGATCAAGTGAAGGAAGTCGGTGGTTCACTTGGGAATTTAAATGACTCACTTAAAAACTTATCCAACCAAGTCGTTTCTGGAACCGAACGATATTCAGACGAAGTGGAGAAGGTAGTAGAGTGGAGTAGTGCTATCATGCGAATATGGCAACGATGGAAAGTTAAGCAAAAATCAACAGAAGAATATTTAGATTACAAGGATTGACGAATGTAATTGAAGATAAATGTTCACACATGACAAAACAAATGTTGTCATGTGTTCTATAGTTTTAATCGGTACATTGTGATTGAACATTATATAATCATATGTTTGTTAAAAATGAAGGAGGGGTTTTTCGTGAGTAATGAAAATAACAAATCTGGAAAAAATTTTCTTCTCGGTGCATTTGTTGGTGGCATCGTTGGAGCTGTCACAGCATTATTACTAGCGCCAAAATCTGGGAGAGAGATGCGTAGCGACTTGAATGAACAAGCATCTGTTCTGAAAGAACGTTCATTAGAACTTAAGGATACTGCTGTTGAAAGAGGTAATGAATGGATTAATGTTGCGAAAGAACAATCGCAACAAGTCGCAGGGAAAGTAAAAGATCTCACAGGACAGATGAAAAGTGAGAATGAAAGCCCGCTCGCAAGTGAAAATCCTTTTTTAAAAGAAGACTAAACGTCTTCTAACCTGAAAAGAAAATTGAATTGGAGCCGAAGTTTGCGGCTCCTTTTTAAATACATTCACTTTAGTGCTTAAAAGCGTTTAATCAATAAAGAAAGTTCGTGACAATCTAGAAGTTATCGTATATAATAAATCCTAATCTTACAAATCATAACTTAACTTGGCACAAAGGTGTCGCACGAGAACTTGACGTTAAGGTAATATATAAGGAGTGGAATAAAAAATGGGGAATGTTGAACAGTTAAGAGATCAACTTGATGAAGTAAACCTTCAGATTTTAGAGTTGATTAACAAAAGAGCTGGGCTTGTTCAAGAAATTGGGCAAGTGAAAAAGGCTCAAGGTGTAAATCGTTTTGATCCTGTCCGTGAACGAAAAATGCTTGATTTAATCGCTGAAAAGAATGAAGGTCCATTTGAAACGTCAACTTTGCAGCATATTTTCAAAGAAATTTTTAAGGCTGGTCTAGAACTTCAAGAAGATGACCATCGAAAAGCACTCCTCGTATCAAGAAAAAGAAAGTCAGAAAATACGATCGTTACAATTAAAGGCGAAACTGTCGGGGATGGCGTCCAACGGATTATTGCAGGTCCTTGTTCAGTTGAAAGCTACGATCAAGTGAATGCAGTTGCAAAAGAGCTGAAAAAGCAAGGCTTGAAATTTTTACGTGGAGGCGCGTACAAACCAAGAACTTCCCCTTATGATTTCCAAGGACTAGGTGAAGAAGGCTTAAAAATTTTGAAACAAATTGCTGATGAACAAGACCTTGCAGTCATAAGCGAAATTGTTTCTCCAGCGGACATTGAAAAAGCAATCGATTACGTTGATGTCATTCAGATTGGTGCTCGGAATATGCATAACTTTGAGCTCTTAAAGGCTGCAGGTTCTGTTAAGAAACCGGTTCTACTCAAGAGAGGCCTTTCTGCAACGATTGAAGAGTTTATTAATGCTGCTGAATATATTATTGCGAATGGAAACGATCAAATTATGCTTTGTGAACGTGGCATTCGCACGTATGAAAAAGCAACACGAAACACACTTGATATTTCAGCCGTTCCAATTTTGAAGCAAGAGACTCATTTACCAGTTGTTGTCGATGTCACCCATTCAACTGGGCGACGTGATTTACTTCTTCCAACTGCAAAGGCCGCACTTGCAATTGGAGCAGATATCGTCATGACGGAAGTGCATCCTGATCCAGCAGTTGCACTGTCCGATTCTGCACAACAAATGGATATTGACCAATTCGATCACTTTATGAACGAATTAAGAGCATCAGGATTATATAAAGATGTTGCAAAGCCTTCTGCCTTATAGGTAGAAGGTTTTTCTATATCCAAAGTTATTTCATAGTAAGCGCTTCGAGTGGCATAGCTTCCGACACAAAATAGACTAACTGTGACGTCTAGCAAGTGCTCACAGCGTTGGCTAATAGTGAAATAGAGGACTAAAGAAATCAGACAGAAAGGGAAAAGTTTTGTAAAATGGGAGGAATTTCGTTACAATAAAGAGTGCTATAAGAGTTTGCTGTTCCTATTTGGGTGACTTATGATCGACAAGAGATTAAATAGTGGCAGTCATTGTTAAGTGAAGTTAAGGAGGTAGCACGCCTGTGAGTGCGACAATCTATGATGTGGCGAGAGAAGCGAATGTCTCCATGGCAACTGTTTCTCGCGTAGTAAATGGTAATCCGAATGTTAAGCCTTCAACAAGAAAAAAAGTTCTTGAAGCTATCGATAAGCTTGGCTATCGTCCGAATGCGGTAGCAAGAGGGTTAGCAAGTAAAAAAACAACAACTGTTGGTGTCATTATTCCCGATATTGCAAGTATATTATTTGCAGAATTAGCACGGGGAATCGAAGATATCGCAACGATGTATGATTACAATATTATTTTAAGTAATTCAGACCAAAATAAAGAAAAAGAAATTCGTTTAATGAATACGATGCTCGGTAAGCAAGTAGACGGTGTCGTTTTCATGGGTGGAAAACTCGGTGATGAAGTCATCGAAGAATTTAAAAACTCACCTGTACCTGTCGTTTTAGCAGCTACCATTGATGAAAATCGAGGAACGCCATCTGTTAATATTGATTATGAAGCAGCGAGTTTAGAAGCGGTGAATGCACTAATAGAAAAAGGACATAAAAACATCGCAGCCGTCACGGGGCCGCTTGAAGATCCTATTAACGGTCAATTGAAGTTTTCAGGTTATCGACAAGCGATGGAAGGTGCAGGCATTGAAATAAAAGATGGCTATGTGTCGGTTGGTGATTTATCGTATGAATCCGGCTTACAAGCTGTCGAATCATTTTTACAATTGCCTGAAAGACCGACGGCTATTTTTGTTGGAACTGATGAAATGGCACTCGGTGTAATTCATGGCATCCAAGATGCGAAATTATCTGTGCCGAATGATATTGAGATTATAGGCTTTGACAATACGCGACTCGCAACAATGGTGCGACCAACATTATCGACAGTTGTGCTTCCAATGTACGATATTGGAGCAGTTTCGATGCGTCTCTTAACAAAGTTAATGAATAAAGAAGAGGTAGACGAAAAAAATGTCATTCTACCACATCGGATAGAATATCGAGAATCAACAAAATAAGACCGAAAGGGCATCTGTCACTATGAACTTTATGCGATTGAGTTCATAACGGCTAGCCTTTTCGGTCTTTATTACGAATAAACGATTCATCATTTTCGATAAACTAAGAATATCGTAAGATGGACAGCGTTTTATTTAACATGGCGGCATTCTTCTCAGTAATTTCCGCTTTTCTAGGAATTGGTTTGTAAATGGTTGGCGGATCCTCCCAAGTTGCTGGTAGTTTCACCGGAGACTTTGACTCCCACTGTTGAATCCAACTTTTAGGTAGTGGGCCAGTTTCAATCTGATCGTTCATTTCAAGCCAAACTTTTCCCCAAGCTCTCGGAACAACACGCCAAATATCGTAACCTCCCCCACCGACCGCAATCCACCTTCCATCACAATATTGATGGGCAATTTCATGTGCTAGCTTAGGAATCTCATTAAAGCTTTTCATCGTTAACGATAAATGGGTTAGCGGATCGTAATAGTGAGCATCAACACCATTTTGGGTAAGCAACACATCAGGCTTAAAATAATCTGCTACTTTGTGAACGAGTGTTTCGTAGATGGAAAGCCACGATTCATCTTCAGTAAAAGCATCGATTGGCACATTGAAAGAGTAGCCATAGCCAGCCCCTTGACCCCTTTCTGTATAATTGCCCGTTCCAGGAAACAAATATCTGCCTGTTTCATGAATTGAGATTGTACATACATTTGGGTCATCATAGAAAGCCCACTGAACACCATCTCCGTGATGGGCATCAGTATCGATGTACAGAACACGTGCATCGTATTTTTCTCTTAGCCATTTAATAGCAACTGAGATGTCATTATACACGCAAAAGCCAGACGCTTTTCCACGAAACCCATGGTGTAAGCCACCGCCAAGATTAAGGGCATGTTCAACACGACCTTCCATTACGTGCTCCGCTGCGAGTAACGTTCCACCAACGAGAAGTGAACTTGCTTCGTGCATATTTTTAAAAATAGGTGTATCTTCTGTCCCAAGTCCAAAATTTTCAGCGTTTGCAGGGGGCAAATTACTTGCGCCTGCAAGCTTGACAGCTTGAATAAAGTCTTCGTCATGAATAAGTGCTAATTCTTCATCCGTCGCCATGCGCGGAGAGTGAACTTGGGTAGGTTTAATAGCCTTACTTTGTTTTAACAGCTCGTATGTCATATGAACTCGTTCTTGATTAAATGGGTGTTCTTGGTTAAATTTGTAAGAAAGCATTTCATCTGAATAAATAAATAATGAGTTATTTTTCATGTGCTTAGCCCCGGAACTGCCGGCCATGGCACATTGTAACCGTGTTCTTTTAACTTCTGAATGACAACCGTCGGATCCATCGTTTGGATGCGAAACACGAGTCGTTTCATTGACTGATTGTCATTTGGATAGAGGAGAACACTAGTAATGTTAACGTTTTCCATACCGATAATTTTTGCAACATCACCTAGTACCCCTATTTTATTTTCAACGAGCACTTCAATAATCGAGCTCGGTTGATGTGCCCCAGTTAATTGAACGAGCGTATAAAGCATATCTGTTTCTGTTACGAGGCCAATTACTTTATGATCCTCAACGATCGGAATA
>DKGN01000119.1 GCA_002453275.1 Caryophanales bacterium UBA6769 | reverse complement strand
AAAGATATGAAGCAGATGACATTATCGGAACAATGTCAAAACAAGCTGAGGAACAAGGTTGGGAAGTTAAGATCATTTCTGGAGATAAGGACCTTCTTCAGCTTGTCAGTGACCGTGTCACATTCGATTTCACAAGAAGAGGCATTACAGAAGTTGATGAGTACAATCCGAAGGCTGTGGAAGAGGAATTTGGCATTAATACTAGTCAATTCATTGATATGATGGGATTAATGGGTGATCCGTCTGACAACATTCCAGGAGTACCTGGAGTCGGTGAAAAAACAGCACTCAAGCTGTTAAAACAATTTGGCTCACTTGAGAAAGTGTTAGACTCCATTGAAGAAGTTTCTGGTAAAAAGTTAAAAGAGAACTTAGAAACTCACCGAGATAAAGCAATCCTGAGTAAAGAGCTTGTTACGATCGATAGAGAAAGTCCACTCACAATTACACTAGAAGATGTTCCATATCAAGATTCAGATACCGAATCAGTTGCACGGTTGTTTGCAGAACTTGATTTTAAAACGTTGTTAAATCGATTAGATCATCATGCAGTTGCAGACAATCGTCATGCTGAGGAAGAGGTTTCATTTGAAAACATTACTGAAGTGAAAGCGGACATGCTGCATGAAGACACCGCACTCATCATAGAAGTGATGGAAGATAATTACCACGAGGCTGAAATCCAAGGTATTGCATTTGTAAATAAGACGGGAAACTACTTTATTTCGACTGAAAATGCCCTCCAATCCTCTGTTTTTACGGAATGGTTGGAAGATGAAACGAAGAAAAAATGGACCTTTGACTTCAAGCGAGCTGCTGTTTCCTTAGGATGGAAAGGCGTTATGCTTAAAGGCCTTACATTCGATGTTTTAATTGCAGCATACTTACTTAATACGCTAGAAAGACGTCATGATATTGCTGAAGTTGCAAATCGTGAAGGGCTACATTTTGTTCAATCAGATGAACAAGTGTATGGAAAAGGAGCAAAAAGAAAAGTACCTGAACAGGCGGACCTAGCCGAACATCTCGTGCGCAAAGCAAAGGCCGTTTATAAATTAAAAGAAACTTTAAGTGAGCAGCTGGCTGATAATGAACAAGTAAAATTGCTTGAACAGTTAGAAATGCCGTTAGCCGATGTGTTAGGAAAAATGGAATTGCGTGGGATTAAGGTTAATGATGAACGGTTAAAAAGAATGGGCGCGGAGCTAGAGCAGCGCTTATCGTCGATTGAAGCAGAAGTATTTTCACTTGCGGGTGTCGAGTTTAACTTAAACTCACCTAAACAGTTAGGGGAAGTATTATTTGAAAAACTCAATCTCCCTGTTATAAAAAAGACGAAAACAGGTTATTCAACGTCTGCCGATGTGTTGGAGAAATTAGAGCCCCAGCATGAAATTATTCAACATATATTATTGTATCGTCAGCTCGGAAAATTGTATTCCACTTATATCGAAGGACTTCGTAAAGTAATTAATCCTTCAACAGGGAAAATTCATACTCGTTTCAATCAAGTATTGACACAGACTGGTCGGTTAAGCTCAGTCGAACCTAACTTACAAAACATTCCAATTCGCCTTGAAGAAGGAAGAAAAATTCGCGAAGCTTTTGTTGCGTCAGAAGAAGACTGGGTCATCTTCGCCGCCGACTATTCACAAATTGAATTAAGAGTCCTCGCCCATATCGCAAAGGATGAGCGACTTGTTCAAGCATTTAAGGATGGTCTTGATATTCATACGTCAACAGCGATGGAGGTATTCCACGTTGAAGAAGATGAAGTGACGTCATTGATGAGACGTAACGCAAAAGCGGTTAATTTCGGCATCATTTATGGAATAAGTGATTATGGTCTCTCCCAAAGTTTAGGAATTACACGTAAGGAAGCCGGGGAATTTATCGAGCAGTATTTACAAAGTTATCCTGGCGTTAAAGACTATATGGACAACATCGTTGAGAAAGCGAAAGAGGATGGCTACGTTTCAACATTATTACAGAGAAGAAGATATTTACCTGACATTAAAAGTCGTAACTTTAATATTAGAAGCTTCGCCGAACGAACAGCGATGAACACTCCAATTCAAGGAAGTGCCGCCGACATTATTAAAAAAGCAATGATTGAGATGGAACAAAGGTTACAGTCAGAAAAGCTTAAGACGAGAATGCTTTTACAAGTCCATGACGAATTAATCTTTGAGGCACCGAAGAGTGAAATCGATACGCTCATAAAAATTGTTCCAGAAGTTATGGAGAACACAGTGACACTCGATGTACCATTAAAAGTCGATTACTCTTACGGCTCAACTTGGTATGATACGAAATAAGGGGAGAGAAATACGGAATGCCAGAGTTACCAGAAGTAGAAACAATCAAACGAACACTTCAACAGCTCGTAATCGGTAAAAAAATTAAAGAAGTGGAGATTTTTTGGGGGAACATCATTAAACACCCTGAAGACAATTTGCAATTTACTGTGGAATGCGTTGGGCAAACGATCCAAGCTATTGACCGAAGGGGAAAGTTTTTAAAATTTATTCTTGATGATAGCGTCCTCGTTTCGCACTTGCGGATGGAAGGTCGATATATGGTCGAGAAGGCAAACGAACCTTATCAAAAGCATACACATGTCGTTTTTTCTTTTACGGACGGGACGGAATTGAGATATATGGATGTACGAAAGTTTGGAACGATGCACCTGTTTCCAAAAGGGACAGAAGAAAAAACTTTACCCCTTTCCAAGTTAGGTGTTGAACCCTTTTCAGAGGAATTTACACCAGATATTTTACGTGAGGCTTTTCAAAAGACAACGCGAAACATTAAGTCCATTTTGCTTGACCAATCCGTTGTTGTTGGCTTGGGGAACATCTATGTAGATGAAGCTCTTTTCCGTGCGCGTATTCATCCTGAAAAAAAAGCACAACAGCTTACACGCTCTAAAATTGAAATTTTGCATAACGAAATTAAACAAACATTACAAGAAGCCGTGGACAAAGGTGGTAGTACGGTGCGCACCTATGTGAATAGTCAAGGAGATATGGGGATGTTTCAATTGAATCATTTTGTTTACGGAAAAAAAGGTGATCCTTGTACTAATTGTGGTACAGACATCGAAAAAACAGTTGTTGCTCAACGCGGAACACACTTCTGCCCTGAATGTCAAAAATAGCTTAGTCACTACGTACGTCTGACTTGCTCCTTCCATATACTATGTTAGCTTACGAAAAGCTAGACTTGGTTCAACTAAGGAAATTTACTTCTTGAACTTTAGTCAGATCATTTCGAAGGTTGACGAAATCGCCACTAAAGATAGGAAGGAGCAAGCGAGTTGACGGAATGGATCGCATTTGTCCTCTTAGCATTTGCGGTAAGTATAGATGGTTTTGGGGTTGGGTTTACGTATGGATTGCGCAAAATGAAAATTCCGTTACGTTCCTTAATTATTATTGCGACTTGCTCGGCAGTCTTTTTTCTGGCGGCTATGGGTATTGGCTCGATGGTTGAATCATTAGTTTCTACATCAGTCGCACAAAAACTCGGCGGAGTTATTTTAATTATTATTGGGCTTTGGATTTTATTCCAAAATCGACAATTAAAAGGAAAAAAGACCGTTCCCTTAAATAAAGATGAACAAACACTCATTCATTTTGAAATTAAGTCGTTAGGCATCGTTGTTCAAGTGTTGGAAAAACCGACTGTCGTAGATTTTGATAAGTCGGGAACGATAACAGGAATTGAAGCATTAATTTTAGGAATTGCTCTTTCGCTTGATGCAATCGGAGCTGGAATAAGTGCTGCCTTGTTGGGATATTCTCCATTTTTTATGTCCATGTTAGTCGCAACAATGAGTTCCGTTTTTGTGTTAAGTGGAATGAGGAGTGGCAGGCTTTTTGCTAACTTTAAATGGATTGATAAATTGACGATGCTACCAGGTTGCTTGCTTATGGGATTAGGGGTTTTTAAATTTTTCTAAATGGAATCGGCAAAAAACTGCCGATTTTTCTACATAACTTCACAACCATTCATGCTTTACTTGAAGGAGGGTACACTATGATTATTGGTTTGACAGGAAGCATCGCAACAGGGAAGAGCACTGTCTCTGCTATGTTCCAAAAGTTAGATATCCCTGTCGTTGATGCTGATCAAATTGCTAGACAAGTCGTTGAACCAGGCGAAGAAGCATATGACCAAATTGTCAATCATTTTGGAAAGGATATTTTATTTCCTGATGGCACACTTGATCGAAAGAAACTTGGCTCCATTGTTTTTGAAAATGAAACTGAGCGCCTTAAGTTAAACAGTATGATTCATCCTGCTATTCATAAGAAAATGGAGGATGAGAAGAATAAGTATATCAAACGTGGCCATGAAGCGGTTGTCCTTGACATCCCTCTATTATTTGAAGGGAAGCGAAATCGCACGTTCGATAAGATTCTTCTCGTTGCTGTGTCTGAAGATGTGCAGCTCAAACGTCTAATGGAAAGGGATAATATAGTTGAGCATGATGCACAGCAGCGGATTAATTCACAAATGCCAATTAAGGATAAAATTCCGTTAGCGGATGAAGTGATTCATAACGACGGTTCGCGAGCAGAGACGGAAAAACAACTGTTGGCAATTTTGAGAAAATGGGGATTAAACGTTTGAACATCAATATGACATACTTCATGCAATTCAAGGCTTAAAGGTAGCTTAATAGTTTTTAGTGTCACGAAGTGCATTGTAGCAAGATTAATTGGCCTATTACATTTAGTAGCCGCAGATGCCAAGTGTGAACGACATAAGTATACTCGGCTAATTCATAAAAATATTGTTCCATTTTAGAGATTATATGTTATACTATTAGTAAAATGAGTATAACATATATCACGGAAGGGGCATCTTAATGAAAACAAAAGTAGCTATTAATGGCTTCGGAAGAATTGGAAGAATGGTCTTTCGTAAAGCAATTACACGCGATGACCTAGAAGTCGTTGCTGTAAATGCTAGCTATCCAGCCGAAACTCTTGCTCATTTAGTGAAATACGACAGTGTGCATGGAACATTTGATGCTGATGTAAAAGCGGGTGAGAACTCGTTAATTATAAATGATAAAACAGTTAAGTTATTGAGTGATCGTGACCCGAAACAATTACCATGGAAAGATTTGGAAATTGATGTCGTTATTGAAGCGACCGGGGTATTCAGATCAAAGGAAACAGCAGGCTATCATATTGAAGCGGGTGCTAAAAAAGTATTAATTACGGCACCAGGACAAGATGAAGACGTTACAATCGTAATGGGCGTCAATGAAGACCAATACGATAATGAGAAGCACGAAGTTATTTCGAATGCCTCATGTACGACAAATTGTCTCGCACCAGTTGCAAAGGTTCTTGATGATGCTTTTGGAATCGAGAGTGGACTTATGACAACTGTCCATGCGTATACGAATGATCAGAAGAACATTGATAACCCACATAAAGATTTACGTCGTGCTA
>DKGN01000129.1 GCA_002453275.1 Caryophanales bacterium UBA6769 | reverse complement strand
TTTGTAAAAGTTGCAAATTTGCCAGATGGGCTTGATCCAGATGACTACATTCGTGAATTTGGCGGTTCAAAATTTATAAACGATGTCGTGGCTCAAGCTTCTACAGTAATGGCATTTAAAATGAAAGTATTAAGACAAGGTAAAAACATGCACGAAGAAGGAGAAAGGCTCCGATTTGTCGAAAAAGCACTTGAAGAGATAATTCGATTGCCAAACGCAATTGAACGCGATCATTATGTAAGGCAACTTGCAGAAGAATTCGATCTTTCGTTGGATGCATTAAAAAAACAACAATATTATTTACATTCAAAGAGGAAAAAGGATAAAGACCCACGTTTGAGAGATGCTAATTTAGGAAAAAGCTTAATAAAAAATGACCTTTTACCTGCTTACCAAAATGCTGAGCGAATTTTATTGGCTCATATGATGAGAAGCCTTGAGATCACCGAAAAAGTACAAGAACATATTGCTGGTTCTTTTAATGTCGAAGAGCACAGTGCATTGGCAGCTTATATTTATGCTTATTATGCAAATGCACAAGCTTCAAACATCAAAGCTCTTTTGGAAAGTATTGATGAAAGCCAAGTTCTTCAAACGGCTTCTGAACTAGCAATTATGGACATTAATGATGAAATTAGTGAAGAAGAATTACATGATTACATTCACGTGATTGAAAATTATCCAAACTGGTTAAGAATAAAAGAAAAAGTTCAGGAAAAAGTCGTCGCTGAACAAAGACAAGACTTTTTAACGGCTGCTCGAATTGCTGAAGAAATTATTGCGATGGAGAAAGCCTTAAAAGTAAAGAAGTGAGTGTAAACTCAATAAATGAAAGATAAAATGGATCTGCTTGGGTAGATGAATTTACAACTTGGGATATAAAGATAAGTAGTTGGAAGGAGGGGATCGAATGGCTGAGAAACCTATGCAACAGGAAGCAGAAGGTGATTTGACCATCGATCAAGTAAAGGAACAAATCATTGAAAAAGGTAAAAAATCGGGTGTTTTGACTTATTCTTCGATTACAGAAAAACTGGCATCTTTTGATCAAGACTCTGAACAAATGGACGAATTTTTTGATACGTTAGATGAACAGGGGATTGAAGTAATAGAAGATGAAGATGAGGAAGGTTCTAACACTGCGAGTAATGAGAAAGAAGAAGAGGAGGAAGTTGACGTCACCGATTTAAGTGTTCCTCCAGGGGTTAAAATAAATGACCCAGTTCGGATGTATTTAAAAGAAATTGGCCGGGTTGACTTATTAACTGCTGAAGAAGAAGTTGAATTAGCTACAAGAATTGAGCAGGGGGACGAAGAAGCTAAGCGTAGTTTAGCTGAAGCAAACCTTCGACTTGTCGTTAGTATCGCAAAGCGATATGTTGGGCGAGGTATGCTTTTCTTAGATTTAATCCAAGAGGGAAATATGGGTTTAATTAAAGCAGTCGAAAAATTTGACCATCGTAAAGGATTTAAATTTAGCACATATGCAACATGGTGGATCCGTCAAGCGATTACAAGGGCAATTGCTGACCAAGCAAGAACCATTCGTATACCTGTTCATATGGTTGAAACGATTAATAAGCTTATCCGTGTTCAGCGTCAGCTGTTACAAGAATTAGGCAGAGAGCCAACGCCTGAAGAAATCGGTAAAGAAATGGACTTAACTACTGATAAAGTAAGAGAAATCTTAAAAATTGCGCAAGAACCTGTTTCGTTAGAAACTCCTATTGGTGAAGAAGATGACTCCCATTTGGGTGATTTTATAGAAGACCAAGAGGCTCTTGCACCATCAGATGCCGCAGCTTATGAGCTATTAAAAGAACAATTAGAAGATGTCCTAGATACATTAACAGATCGAGAAGAAAATGTTTTGCGATTGCGTTTCGGTCTCGATGACGGTAGAACTCGAACACTTGAAGAAGTTGGTAAAGTGTTTGGTGTCACGAGAGAACGTATTCGTCAAATAGAAGCAAAAGCATTGAGAAAGTTGCGCCATCCGAGCAGAAGCAAACGCTTAAAGGATTTCTTAGACTAATGTAGTTTACTCCGCTTCTCGGGGTAAGCTATTCTTTTTGACTATTTTACTTACTTTAAAAGAAGATTGCAAATGACCGGGAAAAAATCTTTGACTAAATGATGACATTGATGGAAAAATAGGTGAAAAGCTTTTCTTCTTCTTCGTAATCAAGTAAAATATATAGGTGGTTTCTATTTGATTACATATTTTTAAAAAGTGCGTAACAAACTTTATAGCATAAGGAGGAATAGAAAATGACACGGAACCCAATTATTCCATACATCATTACAGGTGTTGCGGGACTTTTACTTGTTATCATTTTATCTTCAGTCGGTATTACTCAAATGAACAAGGAAGCAGCTGGCGGTGAAGAAGAGGAAATAGCAAGTCCAGAAGAAATTTATGAACAATCTTGCGCCTCTTGTCATGGTGGTAATTTGGAAGGTTTATCAGCTCCAGCATTAGATAACGTTGGGGCTAACTATAGCGAGGATGAAATTGCTGACATTATCCAAAATGGTAAGGGTGACAACATGCCAGCCGGGCTAGTAACAGGCGAAGAACAACAGCTTTTGGCTGAATGGCTTGCTGAACATAAATAACAAATAAGAATGAACTTCACAAACTGATGAAAAGCTTTCCGATGCACTTTTGGAAAGCTTCTATTTTTTTTATGTAAGACTGTTTCCAGCTTGCTTATGATACAGTATGTATAAACTGTGCGGTAGCTTAAAAGTAAAGGTAAGCGTGAAATGCTCCGAAAACACACTTCGCTTTCCGTGGGCGGCTGGTGAGCCTCCTCGTTCGCTCCGCTCACTGTGGGGTCTCACCTTTGCCTTTAAATCCCACAGGAGTCTACGTGTATTTTCTCCGCTAATCTTTACTATTTAGATTTCAGACGCAAAATTCTATTTTCTAATGTAGAAGTTGATTTCCGTTCTGAACAGTCGCTTTCCGCGGGTATGGCTTGAGCCTTCGCTCGCTACAATCAACAAATATAGCGTTCAAAAAATAATTGAATGACTGATAGCAAAGTCTGCTATTAAAGAAGATTAAGGCATGAAGTATTCTGCCGGAGCGATCGGGTTCAATCACTAACCGCACAGTATCGTTCGACTGTGTACGCCAAAAGATATTAGTTTAAAGATGGACATCATTGACAATAAAAGTGTGTGGTGATGATTTTGAATGAAAAGCAGCTTTCGACTCGGTTAATGGCTGTTGCGAATCAATTAATTCCAAATAAAAAGCTTGCAGACATTGGTACTGATCACGCTTATTTGCCTTGTTATGCTTATGAAAAAGGCATCATTCCCGCAGCCGTATGTTCTGAAATTAACGAAGGTCCATTCCAGTCCGCAAAAGGATTAATTACGAGGGAAGGGCTTTCCTCTATCATTCAAGTACGTCGTGGGGATGGTCTTAGCGTATTGAAGGATCATGAGGTAGAGCAGATTACGATTGCCGGTATGGGTGGCGGCTTAATTACACAAATTTTGGAGGAAGGAAAAACAAAACTTTCCGGAGTAGAGCGTTTAATTTTACAGCCGAATGTTGCTTCTCATATAGTGAGAAAGTGGTTATTTCTTAACAAATGGACACTTATTGATGAGACAATTTTGGAAGAATACGGCATCATTTATGAAATTCTTGTAGCCGAACGTGGAGAACAGGATTTAGATGTTGATGTGGAGAAAGCAGTATTGTTTGGGCCCCATTTATTAAAGGAAAGAACAGTTATTTTTCACAAAAAGTGGCTAGCAGAATTAGAAAAAAAGAAACATATTTTAGCTCAATTAAACAAAGCTTCGCCCTCTGAAGAAGTGCATAAAAAGATAGAAACTGTGAAGCGAGAAATTCAATTGATTAAGGAGGCGCTATCATGAAAGAGATCAATGGACAGCACTTGATTCAATTGTTTGAGAAATTTAGCCCGAAAAAATTCGCATTAGAAGGCGACAAGGTTGGTTTACAAGTAGGTACGTTGAATAAGCCAATTCGAAAAGTGATGATTGCTCTTGACGTACTAGATAATGTCGTAAATGAAGCAATAACTGAACAAGTCGATCTCATCATTGCTCACCATCCATTAATTTACCGTCCTATCGATGTTCTCGATACGGAAACTGCTTATGGAAAAATCATTCAAAAGTTAATTAAGAACAACATAACTGTTTATAGTGCGCATACGAACCTTGACGTTGTTAACGGTGGTGTAAATGATATGTTAGCAAATGCACTTCAATTGGAAAATTGTGAAGTGCTTGCGCCGACCTTTGAAGATTCATTAAAAAAGCTAGTCGTGTTCGTACCCGAATCGGATGAAGAAGCTGTACGGAATGCGTTAGGAGATGCTGGAGCGGGGGCAATTGGAAACTATTCACATTGTAGCTTCATAAGTAAAGGGACAGGTTCTTTTCGGCCTGGCGCTGGTAGTAATCCACATATAGGGGAACAAGGCAAACAAGAATTTGTTAATGAAGTTAAAATTGAGTGCATTGTTCCCGAATCGACTGAAAAAAAGGTTGTGCAAGCACTTATTAAAGCTCATCCTTACGAAGAGGTGGCTTATGATTTATATAGGTTAGATAATGAAAGTAACCGATTAGGTTTAGGGAGAATTGGTGAATTGGATAATGAAATGACATTACACCAATTTGCTGAACATGTTAAACAGTCACTGGATGTGGACCATATTCGTGTAACAGGTGACCTACATGATAAAATCAAAAAAGTAGCAGTGCTCGGGGGAGACGGGAATAAATATGTTACGACAGCTAAAAGACGAGGGGCAGATGTGTTTGTGACTGGAGACGTGTACTACCATGTTGCTCACGACGCAATGATGCTTGGTCTTAATGTTGTGGATGCTGGGCATAACGTTGAAAAAATTATGAAACATGGCGTAAAACGAGTATTAAAAAATCAATTAGCAGATAAAGGGTATACCTTGGACATTATTGCATCCAAAGAGAATACTGATCCATTTCAGTTTTTATAAAAAAAGCAGAAAACCAATGCTTAGTTGGTTTTCTGCTTTCTAACTTTCGGTAAAATTCTTTCTAGAGGAACTTTTGATTCACGTGACCATGTTGATTGATCATCTTTCTCGTATTGCTCGAGGAATTTAATGACTTCTCTCGTAATCGGTGTTGGCGTACTCGCGCCCGCAGTCACTGCTATTTTATTAACATCAGTCAACCACTCTAAATTTATTTCAGTAACATCGGCAATTCGATATGCTTTTGTCCCAGCTATCTCTTCTGAAACTTGAGCAAGCCGGTTAGAGTTGTTGCTCATTGGATCGCCAACTACAAGCAATAAATCTGCCTGTTTTGCTTGTTCTGCAACAGCTTCTTGACGCACTTGAGTGGCCATACAAATTTCTTTATGAACTTCTACATGAGGATATTTTATTTTTATCTTGTCCATTACGTCAAGAACATCCCATTGACTCATTGTCGTTTGGTTCGTGATCATGAGTTTCTCACTATTTACATCGAGGTTTTGAACGTCCCCGACTGTTTCAACGAAATGTACGGATTTTGGTGCGACTCCTACTGCACCTTCAGGCTCAGGATGGCCTTTTTTTCCGATGTAAATGACTTCATAGCCTGCACTCGTTTTGTCACGAATTAGATTGTGAGTGTTCGTTACGTCAGGACAAGTAGCATCTAAACAAGTCAGCCCTTTATCTCTAGCTAGCTTCTTCACTTCGGGAGATACGCCGTGTGCTGTAAAAATTACAGTACCTTTATCAACTTTCTCTAAGATTTC
>DKGN01000082.1 GCA_002453275.1 Caryophanales bacterium UBA6769 | reverse complement strand
TCCATGTAGTTAGTAGCTTGTCCCGTTCTTCTTCAGGGTTTTCTGCGTCTTTCAATGCATTTCCATAAACGACATTGATACCAACCATCGGATCGGTAAAATTAATTTCCGCTGTTGGCCATGCGAACACGAAGTCTCCTCCCATCCCAGGTCCACACATGTTGGCATGCGCCATGCCGATGCTTTTGCGAACGATCATTGTCACTTTAGGAACGGAGGAATACGCAAGTGCCTGGTTCCAAACCATAATCTTGGTCGGAATTCTTCGTTCTTCTCCTCTACTACCAATGAGAAAACCTGGCATATCGTTAAGAAAAATCATTGGAATATGATAGGAGTCACAGAGACAGATAAAATCAATTGCCTTGTCACACTCATCTGGACCGAGAGCTCCTGCATTTCGCATCGGTTGACTCGCGAGAATTCCGACTACTCTTCCATCTAAATGTGCTAATCCAGTAATAAGCGCTCTTCCGAACGTAGGCTTTAATTCAAAGAAGTTCCCATCGTCAACGACAAGGCGGATTAATTTTTTCATATCGTACGCACGGTTTCTTTTCGTCGGAACAACTTTTAACGCTTCTTCAAGCTTTCGTTTCGGATCATCGTTCGTTTCTTTTCGTGGTGGTTCTTCTGTAGCATTTAGTGGCATATAGGCGAGAAACTCTTTTATTTTCTCAATACATTCATCTTCGTCTTCTACGACGGCGTCAACTTGTCCTGTTACCTCGGAATGAAGCTTCCACCCCCCGAGTTCTTCAGCAGAAATTTGTTCACCTGTTGCAATTTCTAACATTCTCGGGCCACCGACTGCTAGGCATGTCCCTTTCACTTGTATGGTGAAATCCGATGACACCGCACTCCACGTCGGACCACCGAAACTGTCACCTACAACGGCGGTAATAAAGGGAACCTTTCGCCCCTGCTGTAGTCCCTCCTTCGTTGGCAGACTTGCGCTAATTCCATCTGAGCCCATTCCATCAGGCATCCTTAAGCCGCCACCTTCCGCAAATTCAATAAGTGGAAGACCCCTATTAATCGCATATTCTTTGCCTTTACGATATTTTTCCAAAAACACTTGCCCTTCCGCACCAGCAAACACAGTTTTGTCTGTCGCTTGCACGACAACAGGTCTTCCATTTACCTTGCCAATTCCAGAAATCAAACCATCAGCTGGGCTTTTATGTTCCGCACCTGGATAATCAGAATGATTCAACATACCGAGTTCAAAAAAGGTACCCTCATCAACTAATTTTTCAATTCTTTCCCTTGCTGTGTATCGTCCAAGTTGGTGCTGACGTTGCACCTTTTCTTCCCCGCCCATTTGTCTTGCTTTTTCTTTTTTTTCATGAAGTTCTGAAATTAATTTTTCCATTGTTAATTCCCCCCACCCTATATTGACAACGCTTACATATAAGTTGAAAATTCTTCTCTATGAAAACCAAGAATTCATTCGCTCCGTTAATAGCACGTCAGCATTTCTTTCGCTGTAAAGATCTGCTAAAAACAATGCATTTTGTTGGATCATAAAACCATTGATATCCCATGCGATCATTTCTGGCTCTAAACGTCCACTTAAAATACGTTTATCAACCGCTTGCTGAAAGACAGGTTTGATCATACTAGCAAAATTATTGTAATGACCTCGGATGACTTGTTGAATATCGGGATCATCAATCTCCGAAATGGCTTGGTAAAATATTTTTAGTTCCCTTCGATACTTTCTCATACTACTAAGATAAGTGAGCAACATTTTTTTCAAGACTCTTCGGAAGTTCTCAATGTTTGTAAGGCTGTCTTCCGTAATAAAGTTCTGAATACCGAACTTTTCGATCGTTTTCCGACTTGTAAGTGTTAAAACTTCTACAAAAAGTGCTTTTTTTGAATCGAAAAACTTATAAATCATTGGATCAGTAACACCAGCACGTGCTGCGATATCTGATATTTTCGCGACGCGATAGTTTGATTCTGAAAACACATCAATTGCTGCTCTTACAATGACTATTTTTCTTTCCTCTGCTGGCAAACGCCTTTGCTTTAACATCATATGTGCTCCAATTCTTTGGATGGTTAGTAATCAATAACTAATTTATAATTATAATAATTGGTTCTTTTCAATGTGTCAAGAATTTTTGGGATATTTATTATAAAGAAAAAACTTTTTTCACTTAACTACTTCCTAAAATTTCATGTTTGAGACCATTGTTAATCAAAGCAGATATGAATTATCAGCGTGTTAATCTACTCGTTATTATTTTTATAAATTAATTAGTTATCTAACCATACAAACTGAAATCTAGCTTTTCCATATTGATGTGGTTCATAGCCTTTGACATTCTCATTAAAAGCAACGATCATTGGTTCGAAAAATAATGGAATGCCCATTGCATCTTCTTCTATAGCAATTCGATTTGATTCAGCAATGTATTTCATACGTTCATCAGCGTCTATTTCCTCTGAAGCTTTTTTTATTAATGTTTTAAGTTCAGAATTTGCATGTTCCCCTGGATTATAAAAGCTGGATTCATCATAATATAGAGATATCAACGCATTAGGGTCCGGTCTACCTGATGCTCTAGCTAATGTAGCTGGATATTCCGCTTTACTAAATGCAAGTTCTACAAGTTTTGTTACTTCTGTTGGCTTAATATTAACTTCGATACCAACTTCAGCTAATGCCGCCTGCACAGCCTCCGCAATTCTAACATCAAATGAATCTGGTTTAACCAACATATCAAATGCTAGATTCTCTACACCAGATTCTTCAAGCAATTTTTTCGCCTTTTCTTGATCATATTTAATCGCACTTTCTGCTAAAACAGCGGGATGCTCTTTAGGGAAAATACCAAAAGCTGGCTCACCTTCTCCAAATTGAATAGCGTTAACGAGTTGTTCTCTGTCAATCGCATATTGTAACGCTTGTCGGACTTTTTGATTATCCAAAGGCGGTAAAGCTGTATTTATATAAATATATTGAAAATTCAATGAAGGACTAGCATTCACTTTAATATTTGCTGATGCTTCTAAATCCTGTTTATTCGTTGCAGAAATAGGTGCGATTAAATCTACTTCACCTGATTTCAGAGCGTTAACCATCGTGCTTTCCTTCATTACTTTTACAGTCACCTCATCTAAATATGGTTTATCTTCGCGCCAATGATCAGAAAATCTCTCAAATTTGATCTCTTGGTCTGGAATGCGATCTACTATTTTAAATGGGCCTGTTCCGACCGGATGCAAAGCGTACTCATCACCGTGTTTTTCAATGGCTGTGGGGCTCACCATCATTCCCGCTGCAGTCATCAATGCTTGGAGCAAACCTGAATTGGGCTCATTCAAATGAAGGGTCACGGTATGTGAGTCTGTCACCTCTACAGATTCAATGGAGTTTAGATCCGATTTGTTTGAGCTGTCTGAATTTGCCCGTTCTATATTCAATTTTACTGCTTCAGCGTCAAAGTCTGTTCCATCATGAAAGGTTACACCTTTTTGAAGATTAAGAACCCAAGTTGTACTATCGATGTTTTCCCATGATTCGGCTAAACCTGGAATCGGTTCAAAATCCGGCCCATAATCGATTAATCGATCATAAATTAGGTATAAGAGCGATTCGTCTCCCCCTGATGAAGCTAGCAAAGGATCGTAGCTACTTGCATCCGAATAATAGCCTACCGTTAGTTCTCCACCCTGTACTGGTGTACCACTGCTTTCATTCTCATCTCCTACATTACCCTCATTATTAACCGAAGAACTGCATCCAGCGACTACGAATAAAGCTACTATCAAAATCATAAATAAAGATAATTTAAATCTCGAATTCATTCCCATTATTCTCACTCCTTTTATAATATTGTTCTTACATGATCGATTAAAAACTCGGTCATCGCTATGCGCATGTGATGTAATGATGTGTCGGATAATCAAGACAACTTCCGAGAGACCGTTCATCCTCCATCTAATTAAGTCGCCCTTATAAAATAACTTATTTACGCCAAGCCCACCTCTTAAAGCTATAGTTGAATGCGCTTACATAATACTTTTCATAACAAACATTTTTCTATGTTTTCATCTTAACAAACGCACTATTATTGGTCTAATATATAATTAAGCTTAATTAATATGTTTAAAATATTATTAGGATAAAGTAATTTTAGGAGGGGCTTTATGATGGAACTTAGACATTTACGTTACTTCATAGCTGTTGCAGAAGAACTTCATTTTAGTAAAGCTGCCAAACGTTTGAACATTAGTCAACCACCGCTAAGTTACCAGATTGCTCAATTGGAAGAAGAAGTTGGCGTAAAACTACTTAATCGGACAAACCGCTCTGTCGAACTTACAGCCGCTGGGGAAAATTTTTTAGAGGATATTTATCATCTATTTAACACACTCGATAGAGCTTGTGATGATGCCCGTCGTATCGATCGTGGAGAAGAAGGAAAGTTAATCATTGGATTTTCAGGATCGTGGAGCAGTAAATTATTAAAGTTTCTACGCTTTTATCGCTCAAAATTCCCTAATATTAAAGTGTTGTTACACCAGTCATCAACTAGTGATCAAGTACAAGGTTTGCATAATAAACAAATTGATGTTGGCATTCTCGCCCCACCTATAGATAGTGAATTAATAAACTTAAGCACTATTCACCGAGTGCCATTCTATGCTGCATTGCCACTATCCCATTCTTTAGCACAAGAAGACTCTGCATTAGACCTACTCGAGTTAAAAGAGCAACCATTCATTATGTCACCTAGAAAGATTGGACCAGGCTACTATGACACAATCATATCGATGTGTCACCGAGCAGGATTCAGTCCACATATAATTCAAGAAGCTGAAGGAGTATTTACTATTCTTACTCTCGTTTCCGCCGAAATAGGCGTTTCCCTAGTTTCAGAATTAGCGTTAGAACATCCAAAAGAAGGGGTTGTTTTTCGTAAGTTAAAAGATAATACAGTCAAGATGGAACTATCTTTAGCATGCCGAAAGGATGAAAAATCACCAATTATACATTCATTCCTTTCAACTTTTGCAAGTTTTTTCGAGAAAGAGTGAGATGAAAAGCTAAATCTGGCACAAAAAAAGCCCTCTATGGACAAAAGCAATCAAGCTTAATAACTAAAGCAGAACTTGCTTTTGTACATGAAGGGCATTCAAAGAACACGGATTGTTTAAGTAGCGGCATCCCAGTGTATGACAAAATACCGTCTTCTTCCGCGACGAATAATAGTAAACCGTTGTCCTATCGCATCATCACGAGTGACCGTTCGTTTCATATCTTGTGTCCGTTCACCATTTAAATAAATTGCACCATTGTTAATGTCCTCACGTGCTTGACGTTTTGACGAGCTAATTTCACTTTGTACAAGCAAGTCAACTAAGCCAATCGGTTCATCCGATTCAAGAGTGTAAGAAGGAACATCACTAAACGCTTGTTCCATTTCATTGAGAGTTAATTGTTTGATGTCTCCCGAAAAAAGGGCTTTAGAAATATTGATCGCCTGCTGCAAAGCGTCTTCACCATGCACAAATTTTGTCATTTCCTCTGCGAGACGTTTTTGTGCGACCCGTGCCCCCGGATTAGTCTCGACTTCTTCTTCTAACCCTTCAATTTCTTCAGAATCCAAAAATGTAAAATACTTTAAAAATTTAACGACGTCACGGTCATCAGTATTAAACCAAAATTGATAAAATTCGTACGGTGATGTTTTATCAGCATCTAACCAAACCGCCCCACCTGCTGTTTTACCAAATTTCGTTCCATCTGCTTTTGTAATGAGTGGAACCGTGAGGCCAAAAGCTTTTACTTCATCCTCTTCATGCTCACGTGAACGGCGAATATATTCTAGGCCAGCTGTAATATTCCCCCACTGATCACTCCCGCCAATTTGTAATGTGCAATTTTCTTCTGCATATAACTGAGCGAAGTCAAATGACTGGAGAAGCATATAGCTAAATTCAGTGTATGAAATCCCGTCTTCAATTCGAGAAGACACAGAGTCTTTTGCAAGCATGTAGTTTACCGTAAAATGCTTTCCTGCTTCTCTTAAAAAATCAATAATTGTGAGTTTCGAAAGCCAATCATGATTGTTTCTCGCAACTGCTGCATTTGTACCTTCTTCAAAATTAAGCAATCTACCAAGTTGATTACGTAAGCTCTCAGTAAAACCATGCACAACGCTTTCCTCGTTCAACGTGCGCTCACTTGTTCTCCCACTTGGATCTCCAATCATGCCTGTTCCACCACCGATAAGGGCAATTGGGCGATGTCCCGCTTGTTGAAACCTTTTTAACATCGTAACAGGTAATAAATGACCAATATGCAAACTATCCGCTGTAGGGTCAAATCCACAATATAATGTCACTTGATTTTCGGCTAAATGTTTTTTAAGACCGTCAAGATCGGTTGTCTGTTGAATCAATCCTCTATTTTCTAAATCTTGCAGTATGTCCATGTTGTTCTCCTTCCAATATTTTAAAAAGTTTTAAAAAAGCTGTTGTCATAACATTTGGTGTTACTCGTTATTTTCGCTGTTGAACGATACAGTGCGGTAATGAATTGGATCTGACCGCTTCTACCGAATACTTCGCTTTCCATGGGCA